>JANXYI010000056.1 GCA_025350085.1 Deltaproteobacteria bacterium | reverse complement strand
GGGCCGGGCGGGCCGCTCGGCGGCTGGCGAGGTCTCGGCCGGACGCGGGGGCGGGCTGGATGGCGTGGGCTGGTCCTGCAAGATCGGCTTTTCCGTTACGCCCGGGGGCAGCTTGCCGCCCTGAACCTTGTCCGGGGTCTTGTCCGGGGCCGGGCCGGACACCGGGGGCAGGGTCGCGGTGCCTGCCGGGGGCAGGCCGAGCACGGTCTTGTTCACCGGCGCGCGCATGGAATAGGGCACGGAAAAATAAGGCTGGCCCCCGGCCGGGTTGGCCTGGGCCGGGGCTGGCTGGGTGTTCGGGGCCGGTGGCGCCGTGGCAACCTGGGCCGGGGCTGGCGGGGCGGCCGGGGCCGGTTTGGCGGGCTCGGAGGGCCTGGCCTGCCTCTCAGCCTCGGCCTTTTTGCGCGCGGCCTCGTCAAGCTTGGCCTGGGCCTTGGCCTCGGCCAGGCGCTTCTGCTCGGCCAGCTTGTCGGCCTTGGCCTTTTCCTGTGCGGCCTTCTTCTCGGCCGCGGCCTGGGCCTTGGCGGAAAGTTTCGGCTCGGGCTTTGTCTCAGCCTTGGTCTCAGCCTTGGTCTCGGCCTTGGTCTCGGCCTTGGCCTCGGGTTTGGCTTCCGGCTTGGCGTTCGACTTGGCCTCGGGCTTGGCCTTGGCCGCCGCCCCTTCCCAGCGCGCGCCGATGGGGTCGGCAAAGACCTGGATCTGCAGCCTGCCGGACGGCTCGGAGTGCACGTAGCCAAAGGCGTTCGTGCGCAGCTGGATCTTGAAGCCGCCGGGGATGGCGCGCACGGAGCTCACGAGCTTGGAGCCGCCCACGCGCGGCGCGGCCGGGGCCTTTTCGCCCGGTGCGGCCTGGAAGGTCACTGTGAGTTCCTGGGCCCCGGTGCGGCGTACCGAGTACTTGGGGAGCGGGCCGGAGTCCGCGGACACGGTGAGGGTGTCGGCGTCGGGCCCGGCCGAAAAGCCGGTCTGGAGCGCCGGGGCGGGCACAGGGCCAAGGGCTCCCCCGGCGGTCAGGGCCGCCACGAGCCAGAGGGTCGCTGTCAGTCGTCTCCAGGTCACGGCATGGGCCTGCTTGCCCCCTTGTCCGATCGCGCGCGGCGCGGATCAGGCGTCGAGGAGGTTGCGTTTTTTGAGCTTCTCGATGAGCGTGGTGCGCTTGATGCCGAGCAGTTCGGCGGCCTGGTTCTTGACCCCCGAGGCCTCCTTGAGGGCCGCGGTGAGCAGGCGCTCCTCGATCTCGTCCAGGAATTCCTTGAGCCCCAGGCCCTTCTCGCGCATGTGCTCCAGCTCCGGCCAGATGAACCCGGCGGAGAGCACGATCTGCTGGACCTGCCCCGGCATGGTCAGGCCCGCGTCGCGCTGGATCTTCTCCGGCAGGTCCTCGGGCTCGACCTTCTGGCCTTCGCAGAGGATCGACAGGCGCTCCATGAAGTTTTCCAGCTCGCGCACGTTGCCCGGCCAGGAATAGCCCACCAGCAGGGCCTTGGCCTTGGAGCTGACCTGCATATGCGGGCGGTCCTTCTCGTGGCAGAAGTTGCGCAGGAAATACTCGGACAACACCAGGATGTCCTCCCCGCGCTCGCGCAGGGGCGGCAGGTGCACCGGGATGACGTTCAGGCGGTAGAAAAGATCCTCGCGGAAGCGCCCGGCAGCCACCTCGGCCTCCAGGTCGCGGTTGGTGGCGGCCACCACGCGCACGTCGACCTTCTTGGTCACCGTGCCGCCCACGCGCTCGATCTCCTTCTCCTGCAGCGCGCGCAAAATCTTCACCTGCAGGCTCAGGTCCATCTCGCCGATCTCGTCGAGGAACAGCGTGCCGCCGTCGGCCAGCTCGAAGCGGCCGGGGCGCGAGCGGATGGCGTGGGTGAAGGCACCCTTTTCGTGGCCAAAAAGCTCGCTCTCGAGCAGCTCCCTGGGGATGGCCCCGCAGTTGATGGGCACAAAGGGCTTGCCGTGGCGCCTGCTGTTCCTGTGCAGGGCGCGCACCAGCAGCTCCTTGCCCGTGCCGGATTCCCCGGTCACGAGCACGGTGCTGTCCGTGGGCGCGACCTTGGCCAAGATCTTGTAGACCTCGCACAGGACCGGGCTGTTGCCGATGATGCCGTCGATGTTGAGCGCCATTGCCCCTCCCGCAGTCGCCTTCCCATTTCGCGGACGCACCAAAAGACGCCCGCGAGACGTGCTCCACTCACTGTCAAGGAAATGACGCGAAGTCAACCGTTTTTCTAGAATTTTTTTAGGCATGAGCATACATGGAGAAAAAGAGTTTTTCCTGGGGGGGCATGAGGTAACCCGTTGCCGCGCTTTCACGCGGACATGCCTGTCCTGGCCGAAAAGGCCGGGAAGAGCGTCAGCTCGACCGGCCCTTCGGCTTGGTATGGGGGTTCCAAGGGGCCTCAGGCCCCTTGGCCGCCGGAGGCATATTGGCTCCGGCCGGGGAGGCTCTTCTGTCTACTTGCTTAGGCGGCGGGCGATCTCTTTTGAAGGTATCAGGCCGGTGGCTGCGGCGGAGACGATGTTGCCGGCCACGCCCGGGCCGTCGCCAGCCACGAAGAGCCCGGCCACGGCGGTTTCCAGGTGCTCGGTGGTCTCCACCTGGGTGGCGAAGAACTTGATTTCGGGCGCATAGAGCAGGGTCTCGTCGTTGGCCACGCCGGGCACCACCTGGCCGAGCTTTTCCAGGCCCTCCACCAGGTTGGTCAGGATGCGTTCAGGCAGGGCCATGGCGATGTCGCCGCAGACCACGTTCTTTAAGGTGGGCTCGATGGAGCTGTTCTTGATGCGCGACCAGGTGCTGCGGCGTCCGCGCTTGAGGTCGCCGAAGCGCTGCAGGATGGGCTTGCCGTCGCCTATGAGCGAGGCCAGCCGCCCGATGTGCTCGCCGTAGGCCTGGTTGTTGGTCACGGGATCGTTCAGCACGACCTTGGACAGGAAGGCGAAGTTGGTGTTGGCGCTCTTGTGGTCCAGGTAGGCGTGGCCGTTGACGCAGACGAAGTCCTGGTAGTTTTCGAGCGCAACAAAGCCGCCGTCGTTGGTGCAGAAGGTGCGCGTCTGGTCGTCGTACTTGCTGGTGCGGATGAAGAAGGTGGGGTCGTAAATGATCTCGCAGAGCTCCTGCATGACCTCGCGCGGGACCTCCACGCGCACGCCGACCTCGATGCCGCGCTGGGACAGGCCCAGGCCGAGCGCTCTTGCCTGCGCGCCGACCCATTCCGCGCCCACCCGGCCCGGAGCCAGGATCACGGCCCTGGCCGTGTATTCGGCCCGGTTGGTGACGACCCCGGTGAGCACCCCGTCCTTCGCCAGCACGTCCTTGACCTCCTCGGAGGTGTGGAAGGTGACCCCGCAGGACTTCACGTGCTCGGTCATGTCCGCGATGAGTTGCGGCAGCTTGTCGCTGCCCAGGTGCTTCTGGCGGATGATCAAGAGGTCGATGCCGCACTTCTTGGCCTGGGTGCGCACGCGCTGGGCCTGCTCCATGTCCGTGGGGTAGACCGGGCCGTCCATGCCGAAGCGGTTGAACATGGCCTCGGTATCGTCAATGAGCGCGCGCGCATCGCCCTCGCCCATGAACTGCGTCAGGTCGGTCTTGCCGAGCTTGTGGATGAAGTTCAGCTTGCCGTCGGAGAAGAGCCCGGCCCCGCCGATGCCCGAGAGAATGTTG
>JANXYI010000033.1 GCA_025350085.1 Deltaproteobacteria bacterium | reverse complement strand
CGTGCCCGTGGACGCGAACCTGGAGGATGTGCTGGAGCTCGTGGTGCAGTACAAGCTGGCGGCCGTGCCCGTGCTGGACGAGCAGGACAAGATGGTCGGCATCGTCTCGGCCGACGACATCATGGAGCACTTCCTGCCCTTTGCCCTGCGCTGGAAACAGTACAAGGCCATGCGCAAATTCTAGGACCAAGGCCGACCTATGCCCCTTGCCACGCTCTTCGCCCCCTTCCGCAAGCTCTCGCGCCGGAACATCTTCCTGTTCCTGGCGCTGCTTGGGCCCGGGATCATCACCGCCAACGTGGACAACGACGCCGGCGGCATCACCACCTATTCCCTGGCCGGGGCGCAGTTCGGGCTCTCGCTTCTGTGGATCATGCTGCCCACCACCGTGGCCCTCGTGGTGGTGCAGGAGATGTGCGCGCGCATGGGCGCGGTCACGGGCAAGGGCCTGGCCGACCTGATCCGCGAGCGCTTTGGCGTCAAGATCACCTTCTACGTCATGATCGCCCTGCTCTTGACCAACCTGGGCAACACAGTGTCCGAGTTCGCGGGCATCGCGGCCAGCATGGAGCTCTTCGGGGTCAGCAAGTACGTGTCCGTGCCGCTGGGGGCCATCGTGGTCTGGCTGCTCATCGTCAAGGGCTCGTACCGCATCGTGGAGAAGGTCTTCCTGGTGGCCTGCCTGGTCTACGTGGCCTATCCCGTGGCCGCCTTCATGTCCGGGCCGGACTGGGGGGAGGTGCTCAAGGCCTCGGTGGTGCCGGACTTCAAGATCACGCCCGACGCCGTGACCATGATGATCGGCATCGTCGGCACCACCATCGCGCCGTGGATGCAGTTCTACCAGCAGGCCTCCGTGGTGGAGAAGGGCATCACCAAGGAGAACTACAATTTCTCGCGGCTTGACGTCATCGTGGGCTGCTTCATGGCCATCATCGTGGCCTTCTTCATCGTGGTGGCCTGCGCCGCCACCATCTTCAAGGCCGGGATCAAGATCGAGACCGCGGCCGACGCGGCCCTGGCGCTGACCCCGCTGGTGGGCAAGTATGCCACCGGGCTGTTTGCCATCGGCCTGTTCAACGCCTCGCTCTTCGCGGCCTGCGTGCTGCCCCTGTCCACCTCCTACTACATCTGCGAGGGCCTGGGCTGGGAGCTCGGCGTGGACAAGGACTTCCGCGAGGCCCCGCAGTTCTTCTGGCTGTTCACCCTGCTCATCGCCGTGTCCGCGGGCTGCATCCTGTTGCCCGGAGCGCCGCTCATCGCCATCATGTTCATCTCCCAGGTGGTCAACGGCGCGGTGCTGCCCTTTGTGCTCATCATCATGCTCCTGCTCATCAACGACCGCCGGCTCATGGGCGATTTCGTCAACAAGGCCACCTTCAACATCATCGCCTGGGCCACCGTGGTCATCGTCATGGCGCTGACCGTGGTCATGACGCTCGACATCATCTTCCCCGGCACCATCGCCTGGATGATGGGCCGCTGACGAGCCGCTGAAAGACCTCCGACGGGCGCCCGCGCCGATCTGCAGGCCCGCACCGCGTTGACACAACGTGGCCTTTCTCATACTAATGGGTAGTACTCAGACCAGCCCCCCTCCGCAGCAACGACAACGGGGAGCTTTTCTACCCCCGGAGGAGACGGCCATGACGCTTGCGACCATCGACCACGAACTGTGCGACCGCGAAGGGGCCTGCATCGACGCCTGCCCCCGGATGCTCTTCCTGCGCGGGAAGGACAGCTTTCCCGTGGAGCGCGCCGACGCACAGAGCCTGTGCATCCAGTGCGGACAGTGCGTCGCCGTGTGCGCCAAGGGCGCGCTGACCAACCACCTGATGGAGGGCAAGGAGTTCCTGGAGAAGGCCGACCTGAACCGGGGCGCAGACCCGCTGGCCTGGGTCATGAAGGCCCGGCGCTCGGTGCGCGCCTACAGGCACAGGCCAGTGGACAAGGCGGTGTTCCGGGAGCTCTTCGACGTGGTGCGCTACGCCCCCACGGGCAGCAACACCCAGAAGCTGTGGTGGATAGTCACCCTGGAGCCCGAGAATACCAGGATCCTGGCCCGGTTGGGCCTGGAGTGGATGCGCCGGACCTATTATCCGGACAGCACGGACGAGGACTGGGCAGGCGGTGCGGACCCGGTGCTGCGGGGTGCGCCGCACGTGGTCCTGTGCTGCGCCCCGGAGGACTACGCCGGGGCCAAGACGGATGCGGTCATCGCCCTGACGCACCTGGACCTCTTGGCCGTCTCGCGCGGGCTGGGCACCTGCTGGGCGGGCGTCTTCCTCAAGGCCGTGGGGGGCTGGCCGCCCCTGGCCGAGGCGCTGAGTCTTCCACCGGGGCAGAAGGTCTACGGCGGGCTCATGCTGGGCTATCCGCGCTACGACTTCCGCCTGGTGCCCCCGCGCAAGCCCGTGGCCGTGGACTGGCGCTGACACCCCGCTCCCCCCAAAAAAACAGACCGCCCGGCATCCTCATGCGGAGCCGGGCGGTCTTGTGTTCCCGCGTGGCGTGAAAAAAAATTAGCCCCGTGCGGCCACGATCCTTTCCTTGATGAGCGCCACGGCCCGCTTGGCCACGTGGGTGATCTCCGGCTTGCTGATCTGGTCGTCCGCGCCCACGGTGTCGCCCTTGTGGCGCAGCTTGTCCGAGATGATGGACGAGAACAGGATCACCGGCAGG
>JANXYI010000418.1 GCA_025350085.1 Deltaproteobacteria bacterium | reverse complement strand
CTGTCCTACCACATCGTGTCCCAGGTCGGTTACATGGTGGCCGGCATCGGCATCGGCACGGCCATGACCATGAACGGCGCGGTGGCCCACGCCTACGCGCACATCCTGTACAAGGGCCTGCTGTTCATGGGCGCGGGCTGCCTGCTCTACGCCGCGGGCACCACCAAGCTCGACAAGCTTGGCGGCCTGGTGCACCGCATCCCCTGGGTCATGGTTATGTACATGGTGGCGGCGCTTTCCATCTCGGGCATGCCGCTGTTCAACGGCTTCATCTCCAAGACCATGACCATCACCGGCGCGGCCGAGGCCCACCGGACCTGGCTGGCCATCGGCATGGAGATCGCGGCGGTGGGCACCTTTGTCTCGGTGGGCATCAAGCTGCCGTACTTCGCCTTCTGGGCCAAGCCCGCCAACGACAAGATGGTGCTTCGGCCCATCCCGGCGAACATGTATGTCGGCATGGCCATGGGCGCGGCGCTGTGCATCGCCCAGGGCCTGTACCCGGACATGCTGTACCGCTACCTGCCCTTTGAGATGGAAGAGATGTACCACCCCTGGACCACCTGGCATGTGCTGCAGTCGCTCTTGCTCCTCGGGTTCTCCGGGCTGGCCTTCTACATCCTGCGGGACACCATCACCCCGCACGCCAAGACCAACCTGGACTTTGACTTCTTCTACAGGCTCTTTGGCCGGGGCGTGCTCGCCCTGGTCTCAAAGCCCCTGGCCTGGATCGACGACCGCTGGACCGAGGCCTACCGCGTGGCGGGCTTAGGCGGCCTGATCACCCTGGCGCGGGGTACGGTCTGGTTCGACACCAAGGGAATCGACACCGTGGTGGACGGCTCGGCGTATACGGTCCAGAACGTGGGCGTGCTGGGCGCCAGGGTGCAGACCGGCAGGCTCCAGGACTACCTGGGTCTTGCCGCAACACTGGCCCTGTGCGTTTTCGCGGCGGTCTGGTACTTCGCCTAAACCTCGCAACGAGACGGAGAGCGAGCCTTGGAATTCGGATACCCAGTTTTAACGACACTGATCGTTTTTCCGCTTCTGGCCGCAGCCGGGCTTTTCCTCATCAAAAGCCCGCAGGTCGCGCGTGTCTACACCATGGGCGCAAGCATCCTGGAGCTGATCCTGGCCATCCCGCTGTTCACCTTTAAACACATCGCGGACTGGCAGTTCGTGGAGCGGGCAGCCTGGGTGCCGCAGTGGGGTCTGGAATACCACCTCGCCGTGGACGGCATCAGCTACCTCATGGTCATGCTGACCATCGCCATCCTGCCGCTGTGCGTCATGTGCTCCTGGACATACATCAGTAAGCGCGTGAAGGAGTTCCACTTCTGCCTGCTGTTCATGACCGCGGCCTGCGTGGGCGTGTTCGCAGCCCTGGACCTGGTGCTCTTCTACGTCTTCTGGGAGGCCATGCTCATCCCCATGTACCTGCTCATCGCGGTCTGGGGCGGCGACCAGCGCCGGTACGCCTCGCTCAAGTTCTTCCTGTTCACGCTGGCTGGAAGCACGCTGCTGCTTGCCGCCATCGTGGCCTTCCGCATCACCGGCGGCACCTTCTCCATCCCGGAGCTGATGCAGACCAACTTCTCCTTCAACTTCCAGTTCTGGGCCTTCCTGGCCATGGCGCTCGCCTTTGCCATCAAGGTGCCCATGTTCCCGTTCCACACCTGGCTTCCGGCCGCCCACGTGCAGGCGCCCTCCGCCGGCTCGGTGATCCTGGCCGCGGTGCTGCTCAAGATGGGCACCTACGGGTTCCTGCGCTTCTGCCTGCCGCTGACCCCGGCCGCCTCGGAGTACTTCGCGCCGCTGATGATCGCCATCTCCATCGCCAGCATCCTGTACGGCGGGGCCATTGCGCTCGGCCAGGAGGACATCAAGAAGCTGGTGGCCTACTCGTCGGTGGGCCACATGGGCTTTGTCACGCTGGGCATCTTCCTGTTCAACCAGCGCGGGGTCGAGGGTGCGCTCTTCCAGATGCTGAACCACGGCATCATTACCGGCGCGCTGTTCATGATGATCGGCACGGTGTACGAGCGCAGCCACAGCCGCCTGATCAAGGACAACATGGGCATGGGCAAGTACCTGCCGGCCTTCATGTTCTTCTGGGGCCTGTACGCCCTGGCCAGCCTGGGCTTCCCGGGCACCAACGGCTTCGTGGGCGAGATATTGGTCTTTGTGGGCGCCTTCCAGAAGAGCCCGTACATCGGCGCGCTGCTCGTGCCCGGCGCGCTGCTGGGTGCGGCGTACATGTTCCGCGTGACCCTCAAGATGGCCTGGGGCCAGCCCAGCTCGGCCAAGACCTGGCCGGACCTGAATACCCGCGAGTGGGCCTACCTGCTCATCCCGGCCCTGTTCGTGTTCTACATCGGTCTGGCGCCGAAGCTGTTCTTCGACGTCATTGATCCGTCTGTCGAGAAGCTGGTGAGCGACCTCAAGAGTCGCGCCAAGGTGGAACAGGTGGTGGCGGCGCAGCCCGCGCCCGTTGCCGTGGCCGCCGCCGTGGTCCCTGTCGCGCACGCCGCGGACAGCCCCGCCCAACCGGTCAACAACTAGGGAGTGGTCGCCGTGGAGTTCAATCTCATCCAGATTGTCCCGGAACTGTATCAGCTGCTGCTGATTGTCGCCCTGTTCTGCCAGAGCCTGGGCGACGGCTCGGACACACCGCCTGCGGAGCGCTGGCTCCCGTTCTTCGCGGCGTTCGGCGTGTTCGTGAACATCGTGTCCTTCAATGCCCAGGGCCTCATCTTCGGCGGGGCCTACAAGCTTGACGCGCTCTCGCAGTTCTTCAAGCTGGCCATTGCCGCAGGCTTCTACGTGGCCGTGCTGAACGCCTCGCGCCAGCCCTCGCTCGAGGAGCGCAAGCGTCCGGACTACTTCATGTTCCTGGCGCTCTCGGCCTGGGGCCTGATGCTTTTGTCCTCGGCTGTCGAGCTCATCACCATCTACCTGGCGCTGGAGATCTCCTCCTACAGCCTGTATGCCGTCATCCCCCTGCGCTCGGTGAACGGCAAGGGTGTGCCCGGCGCGGCCGAGGCGGCCATCAAGTACATCCTCTTCGGCGCCGTGGCCACGGGGCTTGCGCTGTACGGCTTCTCGTACATCCTGGCCAGCCAGCACACGAGCTACATCGCCGAGCTGGCCCTGCGCTCCTGGACCTGGTCCGGCCAGCCCATGGCCGTGGTCGGCCTGTCGCTCTTCCTGGGCGGCCTGTTCTTCAAGCTGGCGCTGTTCCCCTTCCACTTCTGGTGCCCGGACGCCTATCAGGGCGCGAGCAACGAGACCGCGGGCTTTGTGGCCACCCTGCCCAAGCTCGGCGCCGTGGTGGTGCTGGTGCGCCTGGCCGTGCTGCTCAAGCCCGGGCTGGAGATCACCACGCTGCTGGCGGTGCTGGGCGCCTGCTCCATGACCTTCGGCAACCTTTGCGCCCTGGCGCAGAAGGACATCAAGCGCCTGCTCGGCTTCTCCTCCGTGGCCCACGCGGGCTACATCATGGTCGGGCTGGTGTCCGGAACGGCCATGGGCCTGGCGGCCGCCGTGTTCTACGCCCTGGCCTACGTGGCCATGAACCTGCTCTGCTTCTGGGTGGTCAGCCGCGTGGCCTCGGACGGCCGCAACCTGCAGCTGGATGACTTGAACGGCCTGTACAAGCGCTCCCCGGGCCTGGCCTTTGCGCTGGGCGTCGGCGCCTTTGCCCTGGTCGGCCTGCCGCCCACCATGGGCTTCATGGGCAAGTTCTTCCTCATCGCCTCGGCCTGGGACCACGGCTACAACTGGCTCGTGATCACGCTGGTCGTGAACAGCGCCATCGCCATCTACTACTACCTGGGCCTGGTGCGCCACGCCTACACCCACGAGGCGGGCGAGGACGTGCCCACGCCGGACAACAGCGCCTTCAGCCTCTTCGGCGCTGGCATCCTGGCCGCCGTGGTGCTGGTGCTCGGCATGGTGCCTGGCCGCGTCTTCGACTTCGCCATTCTGGCGGGCAAGCAGCTCCTGCCGTAAGCCTGCCGTCGCTTCCACACATCCGAAAGGCCCGCCCTCGCGGGCCTTTCTGCGTTTGTGCCCCCTTGACTTCCCGGCCCAAGCATTTAGCGTTATTCTGCAACTCAGGAGGCGCCCATGCATGAGGTCAGCCTTGGCGGCATGCTCACCGACTATCTCACCGGCCAGGCCATCGACGAGACCACCTACGAGGAGTTTCGCCAGGCCCTGGCGCGGATGCTGGTGGAGGGCAAGGGCTTTCCCAAAGAGAGCCTGAAGGCCAAGGTGCCGCTCATCTTCCAGATCGACGGGGCCGACACCGGGCGGCATATCGACCTGGTGGCCTACGATACGGTCGGTGAGACCGGCGAAACCGGTCGGCCGCTCATGCTCGTGATCTTCTGCGCCGGGGACGTGGGCAGCTTCGAGCGCGAGACCGTGAGCGCGGCCCGGCTCTTCCCTGGCGGCCCGGTGCCCGTGGCCATTGCCACGGACTCCATCGGCGCGAGCGTGCTCGACACGGCCACCGGCGACCCTCTTTCTCACACGCTTGGGGGGGCCACGGGCGTGCGCGCCATCCCCACCTGGGACGAGCTGCGCGCCCTTGTCCGTGCCAGCGAGGCCGTGAGCCCGCGCCTTCCCCTGACCGAGGAGCGCCGCCGCAAGGAGGAGCGCATCCTGCACGCCTACAACGGCTTTTTGTACGGCACCTGCTGCAGCGAGTCCTGCCGCATCCCGCCGAAACGCGGCAGCTAGGGACAAGGGGGCTTACGGTGGGATTCTGGGGCAAGGGCGAGCCGCCTGGGCGCGCAACGGAAACAGCAGAGGTTGTGGATGCCGACGCCAGTGTGCGTTTCGGCAGCAACCCGGCGCGTATGAAGGTCGGCGTGAGCCGCTATATCCCGGCCCAGGGCTCGGGGCTGCCCCTGTCCGTGGAGCTGCTGCGCAAGTCGCTCCGGGATACCGGCATCACGGCCCCCATGGACGAGAAGAACGCCGCCGAAATCGTCCGGCTGCTGCTCGCGGGCCAGGACGCCAGCTCCATCGTCGTCGCCCGGGGCACACCGCCGCAGACCGCCCAGGACGCCTGGGTCGAGCTGGCCGGCCCCGTGAAGCTCCCGGTGCTCCCCGGCCAGGTCATCGGCCGCCTGCACCAGGCCGTGTTGGCCCAGGAAGGCTTGGACATCGCCGGAAACACGGTGCCGCCCCCGAAACAGCCAGCGCCGCGAATCATTGCCGCGGGCAGCGGCATCGCCCAGGACCGGGACGGGTTGCTCACGGCCAAGATCGCCGGACTGGTGCGCGGGGATGACACCAAGATCGAGCTGGCGCCCCTGGTGCAGATCTCCGCGGACAAGCTCCAGGCCGTGGCCGCGCTGTACCCCCGCGACGCCCAGGGCGCCGAGATCACGCCCGAGGGCATGGTCCAGGTCCTGGCCAGCCAGGGCGTGTCCTTTGGCATCCAGCTGGAGCACATCGCCGTGGGCCTGGCCCAGGCCCGGACCGCAAACAAGGCGCTGGAAGGCGTGGTGGTGGCCCAGGGCCATGCCCCGGTGCACGGCGAAAACGGCCGCCTGGAGGTGATGTGCGGGGACCACGCCTGCGCGGAGGCCCCGGAGGAGAACGCGCGCATCGACTACCGCAACCGGGGGCTGTTCGCCGTGGCCGGGCCGGGCGACACCATCGCCCGGCTGCACCAGCCGACCAGGGGCGTCCCTGGCCGGGACATCTACGGCATGGTCGTCCCGGCCCGCGACGGCGTGGCCCTGCGCCTGGTGCTCGGCAAGAACGTGGAGGCGCAGGACGGCGGGGCGTCCTTCCGCGCCAAAATCGCCGGGGTGATCCTGGCCGTCAAGGGCACCCTGGACGTTTCCGAACTGCTTTCCGTGCCCGGCGACGTGGACTACGGCACCGGCAACATCCAGCTGACCCAGGGCTCGGTGCGCATTGGCGGCACCGTGCGCACGGGCTTCACGGTCCAGGTTCCGGGCCAGGTGCTGGTGGAGGGCATGGTCGAAAGCGCCCACATCAAGGCTGGCGGCGATGTCCTTGTGCGCGGCGGCATCTTCATGTCCGGGGACGAGGCAGCAAGCATCGAGGCCGGAGGGTCGGTCAGCGCCGCCTTCACCCACAATGCCCAGATCGATGCCTGCGGGGACGTGACCGTGGCCCTGTCCATCGTCGGCAGCAAGACCAACAAGGGCTCGCGCGTGAGTTCCGGGGGAATGGTGCGCATCACCGACCCCAAGGGCCGCATCATGGGCGGCACCGTGGTCTGCGCAAGCGGGCTGGAGGTTTTCGATGCCGGGTCGGAGCGGGGCATGACCACGACCCTCGCCCTGAGCCACGAGACCCCGGAGATCGAGGCCCTGATCAAGGAACTGCGCGAACTCAAGGAACTCAAGCAGCGCGCGGTGTTCGTGGTGGGCGAGGGCAACGGCGCAACGGCGCTGGCCAAGCTCTTCAACGAGCGCCGGGCCGAGGCCGAGGAACTGCTCGCGCGGCGCGAGGGCATCGACTCCCGGCTGAAGCAGATCCAGCAGACCCTGGCCCAGCTGGCCCAGGAGTATCTGGAACGGGTCAAGAACGCGCGCATCACCA
>JANXYI010000390.1 GCA_025350085.1 Deltaproteobacteria bacterium | reverse complement strand
GGCCAGGTACAGGAACAGCCCGGCAACGAGAAAGATGGCGACACGCTTGGGATTCACATCAGTCCGTGGTCACTTCCCTGTAGAGGTCGAGGCATTCCAGCGCCTTGCCCGAGCCGAGGACCACGGCGGTGAGCGGATCGTCCACCACGGTGATGGGCAGCTGGGTCTCGTGCTGCAGAAGCTTGTCCAGGCCGCGCAAAAGCGCGCCGCCGCCGGTGAGCACGATGCCGCGGTCCACGATGTCTGCGGCCAGTTCGGGCGGGGTCTGCTCAAGGGCGATGCGCACGCCCTGGACAATGCCCTCCACCTGCTCGGAGATGGCGCCGCGCACTTCCTCGGCGGTGATGGTGCGGTTCTGGGGGATGCCGGTGACCAGGTCGCGGCCGCGCACCTCCATCTCATTGATGCCCTCATCGGGGTAGGCGCTGCCGATGGTCATCTTGATCTCCTCGGCCGTGCTCTCGCCGATGAGCATGTTGTACTTGCGCTTCACGTGCTGCATGATGGCTTCGTCCATCTTGTCGCCGCCGATGCGCACGCTCTTGGCGTACACGATGCCCGAGAGCGAGATGACGGCGATCTCGGTGGTGCCGCCGCCGATGTCCACGACCATGTTGGCCGTGGCCTCGGTGATGGGCAGGTTGGCGCCGATGGCCGCGGCCATGGGCTCCTCAATGAGGTACACCTCGCGCGCGCCGGCGCTCTGGGCCGATTCCTTGACCGCGCGCTTCTCCACCTGGGTGATGCCGGTGGGTACGCAGATCATGATCCGGGGCCGCACCAGGCGCCGGGAGTTGTTGACCTTGGAGATGAAGTGCCGCAGCATGGCCTCGGTGACCTCGAAGTCGGCGATGACGCCGTCCTTCATGGGCCGGATGGCCACGATGTTGCCGGGTGTGCGGCCGAGCATCTTCTTGGCCTCGGTGCCCACGGCCAGCACGACCTTGCCGCCGCGCGAGTCGCGCTTCACGGCCACCACCGAGGGCTCGGAAAGCATGATGCCCGAGCCCTTGACGTAGACCAGCGTGTTCGCCGTGCCCAGGTCGATGGCGAGATCGGTGGAGAAGTATTCAAAGAATCTGTCCAACAACTTGACCATAAAACCCCCGGTTCTTGATATATTTCGTGGCCGCCTGTAGAGTGGAAGGGCGGCGGCGGTAGTCTCTGACAGCCGCATAACAGCACCTCCTACCAAAAGAAGCACCGGCAGGCAATACATGAGCGCTCCCCCCGGCCCGGCGCCGGACACCCGGACGGAAATTCAGCCAGACCCCCAGAAGGACACCCCGCGCCTCTTTTCCCTGGCGGCCTATTTCCAGGCGCGCCTGGGCGCTCCGGCGCGCAAGGTGCCGCTGGACGCCGGGTTTTCCTGTCCCAACCGCGACGGGACCCTCAAGCAGGCCGACGGCAGCACCGGCTGCGTGTTCTGCAACCCGGACGGCTCGGGCACCGGGCTGTTTGCCCAGGGGCACACCCTGGCCGGGCAGTGGGCGCTGCTCGCCCCGCGCCTGGCCGCCAGGCACCCCGAGGCCCTGCTCCTGGCCTACCTCCAGGCCTATACTAACACACATGCAAGCCTTGATCGCCTGCAATCCGTGCTGGCGGAAATTTCCGGGCTGCCCGGCGTGGCCGGCCTGTGCCTGGGCACCCGGCCTGATTGTCTCGATGTAGGGCTGGATGTGGACGGCGACTGTGCGCGTCTGGACGCGCTGGCGTCTCTTGTGAAGACAGACGCGCTGGCGTCCCTTATTATTAAGGACGCAAAAGCGCCCCTCGTGCGGAATGCTGCTCCGGCGAAGGCCGGGCTGTCCTTCGTGCAGCTGGACCTGGGCCTGCAAAGCGCGGACGATGCGGTGCTCGCGCAGATCGGCCGGGGCCACGACGCGGCCTGCTTTGCCAGGGCAGCGCGCGCTGCGGCCAGCCGCGGGCTTGCCGTGTGCGCGCATCTGGTGCATGGCCTGCCTGGGGCTGGGCCGGACGACCTGGCGCGGTCCGTGGATTTTTTGAACGAGCTGCCCGTGGCCGGGGTCAAGTTCCACAACCTGCTCGTGTGCCGCGGCGCGAGGCTCACGGCCCTCTGGCGGGCCGGGGCGTATGTCCCGCCGGGGCGCGAGGACTATGTGGCGGCCGTGGTGCGCGCGCTCACACTTCTGCGGCCCGACATCTGCGTGCAGCGCCTGGCGTCTGATCCGGTGCCGGGCGAGCTCATCGCCCCGGACTGGGGCGCGGACAAGGAAGGCACGCTGCGC
>JANXYI010000345.1 GCA_025350085.1 Deltaproteobacteria bacterium | reverse complement strand
CCGCAGGACGAGTCCAGCACCACGCAGGCGTCAAGGTTCACGATCTCGAAGGAGAGCCTGGCGTCAAGCCTCAGCTCATCGAGCTCGGTGAAAATGTCCTGGGCGTAGGCCGAGGTGACGATGATCAGGTCCGGCCTGATGGCCGGTATGTCCCTGGGACTCACGATGGGGAAACCGGCAAGCTCCTTGCCCCATTTGCTCGGGTCGTTGTCCGCCACCCCGGCGACGACCCCTGACGGCACCGCGTCGCGGATTTCGCCGAGGCGGCTCTCAAAGCGCCCGCCAGCCCCGAAAAAGAGGATTTTCTTGCATCCTTCCAGATCCTGCCTGTGGTTGGACAAATTGTCCCAGCGGCTGGCGTCCCAGGGCGGGGCAAGCACGAATCCGTTGATCTTCCTGGCCGCGCCGGACATGGCAGAACTTTCCGGGCCGACCTGTTCCTTGAAAACCTTGAACCCCGCTGTCGACAGCCAGTCGTTCAGGCACAGCATGTTGGGAATATACCAGTTGCTCCAGACCCCGGCATGGCACCCGCGGGCGAACAGCGTAAGGGGGATTTTGTCGACAATGGCCTTCAACTCTTTTTCGTACTTCGCCATGCGTCGGTCGATCTTGTAGCTGTATTCCAGGATATGTCCCTGGTAGAAGACAACGCCGTCGTCGTTCAAGACGTTGTAAATGTTCTGGAAAGCCAGCAGGGGGTGGAGGATATGGTAGTACACGCCAAGGAACAAGACGATGTCATATTTCCCGTGCTGTTCCGGATTCAGGTTTGTCACGTCACAGGTAATGTACGCGGCCTTTGAATTATTGATCTTGTGCGCAATGGAAAAGCCGGTGCGCTCCTTGTCTTGGATGTCCATGGCCGTGACGATGCCGCCACGCCGCTCCACCTCAAAGGTGTAGGCGCCGTCCCAGGCGCCGATTTCCAAAACGCGCTTGCCCGTGATGTCCTGCGGGAGCCCGAAGCCATCGAGGGTTTTTTGGGCGTCCACCGGTATCCTGCCGGGCGTCATGATCCCCGGGGCGACCTCATACCGGTGGTACCATTCCCGCGATGCGACGAGTTCGCGAATCTCCGCCTCGGTGAATACCGTCCCGTTGCCCATGACTTCGCCTCCTGCGGTAACGCATTGACCAGAACAGCATTCACCGGAATGACGCCATTGAGACCATCCGGCCTCGGGGCCGGAGCGCCCTCGGCCGACTCACGCCCTGGCCGGTCGCCCGCAACCTCATCTGCCCTGATTCATTACAGTTTCATGAAATCCATCGGCCTTGGACCTTGTCTGGTTTTTATGCAAAAGACAAGGTCTTTCGCCGCGTTCCGGGCCTGCGTCCAGGGCCTGTCAGCGCCCGGCACGCACGCGGCCGGCCACATGCAGCAGAGGCCCTGCCGGGCCCTTGCCCGCTTCAAAGCGCACCCCAAGCCCCTGTGCCTCCAGGGCAGGCCCGAGGGTGGAAGAGGCCTGCGCGCCACCGGCCTCCGGCAGCCGCAGCACGGCCGCGCCGCCGGGGGACAGGTGTCGGCCGAGCATCTCCGCCAGGAGCGCACCCTGCTCCGGCGTCGCTGCGCCGCCAAGGCGCAGATCCACATAATCCGGGTGGCGTCGCGAAAAATAGTACTCCCACAGGCCGGCATCCCAGGGGTCCATGGGCACAGCGATGGCTTCTTCGCCGCCCGCTGCGCCGGCTTCCTGTCCCGCAGGCCCAAGACGGACGCACAGAGGCTTGTCCGGCGGCGCGAGGTAGATGGCGGCCTTGGCATGGGCCGGATTGCGCTCCAGGGCCCGGGCAAAGAACGCGCGGGCAGCAGGTTCGTCCCCCTGCTCAAGCCAGGCCTCGCCGCTTTTGAACAAGACCCACGCGGCCAGGGGCGCGGCCACCCGAGCGTCGGCGGCGATGCCCTGGCAGACCTCCCGGGCCTCTGGCAGGTGCCCCCGCTTGTACAAGGACAGCGCCAGCCCGTAGACGGCCTGGAAATCCCCCTCGTCCCTGGCCAGCCTCTGGGCCGCCAGAAGCGGGGCCACGGCCCCGGCAGCGTCGCCCCTGGCCATGTGCAGGCGCGCCACGACGCACAGCGCCGCCGTGTCGGCAGCCGCGCCGCTGCCGGCCGCAGCCTGTCCATCCCGGCCGCCGCAGGCCGATTCGATGGCCGCGAGCAGCGGGCGGGCGGTCACATCCAGGTCGCAGAAGCCGGAGAAGAACTCCAGGCAACGCCCACGACAGGAGTCCAGGGCCGGCCTGTCCAGCGAGGTCAGCACCAGGTGCGTCTGCCCGATGTCCGCGACCTGCCAGCCCAGACCCTGCCGGAGCACATGCCCGCCCATTTCGCCCTGGTCGTTCACCAGCACCGGCAGCCCGTGCTGCAGATAGGTCGTGAACTTGCCGGAGGCCATGCCGATATGCTCAAGATTCCTGCCCAGCACCGGGTGGTCGTAGGTCGGCGTGTAAAAGCACAGCCCCAGATCGCAGGCGTGCAGCAGACGGTGCAGCTCAGACGAGGGCAGACTGGGAAAGGGCGAGACGTGGAGCCTGCTCCGGGCGGGGCCTTCCAGGCCCCCGAGCAGGTGCTCCAGAGCCTGCGGGTCATAGCGGTGGTGCAGCACGAGGACCCAGTCTTCCGGCCAGTGCCGCAGATTCTCGAGGAGCTGCCCGGAGCCTGCCCAGGCCGCGTCCGCGCTGCCGATGCTCACGGCGATCTTGATGCTGCGGTCAAGGCCCAGGGCCTCGTGCAGGGCAGTGGTCCGAAGCCCCGCGCTGGCGCCCCGGCCAGCCACCGGCATGGTCAGGATGTGCTCAGGCGGGATGGAGTTCTCCCTGGAGAGATGCCCGGCCCGTTCCACGTCCTGGCAGAGGGCAAAGACCGCGTCACGACAGGCGTCGACCTCGTCCTGCTTGAACTCCGTCCCGACTTCGTCGGTGAAAAACAGCTCATAGGAAAGCAGCCCGTGGGGTATGCCCTGCGCGCGGGCCACCCAGGCAGCATCGACAATGCCCAGGTCCACGCCCAGGACCAGCGAAAAACGCGGCAGGCCCTCCAGGGCGACCCAGGGCATGGACCTGCTGTGGCCGCCGGGCGCGAACAAAACGCCGCGCAGCGCGTCCCAGGGGCCTGCCGGAGGCGGCACGGGATGCACATGCAGACGGGGATGGTGCAGACCGAGCTGCTGGCTGAAGTGGGACGCGCAGTAAACATGCAGCGCATGCCCGCCCTCCAGGAGCAGCTCCATCAGTCCGGAGAGGTGCGGATTGTTGGGGAAATTCCCCTCTGGATGAAAAATTGCGATGCTCTTGCCCATGCCCCTGCTCTTGCCTTTGCTCCTAGACCCTGGCCTTGCTCAGCGCCGTGCAGATCGAATACGTCAGGATCTCCGCCAGCGAAAGCAGATAGAGGCCTGCCGCGTCGAACAGTTCCACCTCTATATCCTTACCCCGGCACAACTCCCGGACCCGGGCGAACTGCATGGCCGCCACGGGAAAATGGTCATACCTCACCTGGCCAAAGGCGGTCATGGGAATTCGTTGGGATTGAAGCGCTGGATATTGATGCTCCCGATCCGGCTGTCGGCGGCTATCCCCGGCCGCGTTTGAAGAAGCGCCAACAAGAGGCCAATATCATCCTGCAGGAACCAGCAGCACCCGATGACGAAGTTGACGTCCACGAATCCTCCGCGTGAAAAAGCAAGCACCCCTGGGGCAACGCAGCGACATGCGAACAACGGACCAAAGCCCGCACAACAAGGCCAGACCAGATTTGCTTACAATGGAGCACACTGCGATGGCAACACAGGGCCGCGCTCTGGCACGAAACGGGCATTGCCTGCCCAGGCGGAGTCCTGTGCAGGCAATTTCTGCCTGCCTGGACATCGCCTACGACTTGTGCTTTGCTGAGGCACTGCGGCACTTTCGGTGAACCAACTTGCCAGGGATGGAACATCCGCGTGAAAGAAGACGACATCCGACCAGACCTGCTGCGCGTCGCCCAGCAGGAGGCCCTTGACTGGGATATCCGCTGGCTTCTGGACCGCAGGACGCAGTGGGCCGACGTGGACTGCCCGGCTTGCGCAGGCCCCGGCCATGCCCGGGAATTCGACAAGAACGGGTTCGCCTACCGCCGCTGCGCGGACTGCGGTACGCTCTTCACCAGCCCGCGGCCCACAGAGGGCGTGCTGAAAGAGTTCTACGCCCTCTCCCGCAACTACGACTTCTTCAACGAGCACATCTTCCCGGCCTCGGAGGAGGCCCGCCTGCAGCAGATCTTCCGGCCGCGGGCGGCCTTTGTCGCCAGGCTTTGCGCAGACCACGGCATACGCAAAGGCCGCATGCTGGAAATCGGCGCGGGCTTCGGCACCTTTGTCCGCGCCGTGCGGGAGCTCGGCTTCCTCGACAGCATCACCGTGGTCCAGACCGGCCCGCTGGCGCAGCAGTGCCTGCAGCGGGGGGCCGACACCGTCATCCCGGACCTGATGGGCGCGCTGCCCGGCCAGGGCCTCTTTGACCTCATCGCCTGCTTCGAGGTCATCGAGCACGCCTTTGACCCGCGGGCCTTCCTGCAACACGCGCGGGCGCATCTGCGCCCCGGCGGGCTGATGGTCCTCAGCTGCCCCAACGTCCGGGGCTTTGACCTCGCCGAGCTCGGAGCGCTGTCGGATTCCGTGGACCATGAGCACCTCAACTATTTCCACCCGCAGGCGCTGATGGCGCTTCTGGAGCGCGCAGGGCTCCGCCACCTGAGCCACAGCACCCCCGGCAGGCTCGATGTGGAACTGGTGCGCAAGAAATGGCTGGCAAACCCGGAACTCGCCCGCGACCCCTTCCTGGCGCAGCTGCTGCTGGGGGCGGACGACGGCCCCAGGCAGGCCTTCCAGGAGTTCCTCGCGGCCAACCGCCTGTCCTCGCATCTGGTCATGGTGGCCACAAAGCCAGCAGAGGAGGGCGCAGCAGCATGACGGACAAGAAACCAGACCTCGTGGGGCGCACCGACTTCCGCGGCCACCTGACCCCGCACTTCAGGGTCGACCCGAACAAGGTCATCCACGAGGAGTACCTGCGGCTTTATGGGCCGGAGATGGCCGACCGTTTCCTGGCCTACCGCAGGGCCTTCGAGGCGGTGAACCGGGACCGGACCGTGCTGCCCTACCCGCTCACAGTGAACGTGGGCCTGCGCGACGCCTGCAACCAGCGCTGCCCGCACTGCTACCGCCAGTACGATCCGGACAAGTACGCCGAGGCCCAGCTGAGCCGGTCTGCCGCCACCGCGCTCATCGACCAGTGCGTTGCCCTGGGAACCCCGGCCATGCTCTTCGGCACCGCGTCGGAGCACTTCACCCATCCCGAGGCCATGGAGATCCTGCAGGACGCCTGCTCCAGGCCCGAGCTGCTGGACATCTTCCTGGCCACCAACGCCCAACTGCTGGATGAGGAGAAGATCGAGGCCCTGCTGGCCATGCGGCTCACGCGCATCACCGTCAGCATCGACGCCACCACTCCGGAGACATATGCCGCGGTGCGCGGCGGAAACTACGCCCGGCTCGTGCACAACCTGCAGTATCTGCTGCGCCGCCGCAGCGAGCTTGGCCAGAGGCTTCCCGTTCTGCGCGTCACCTTTGTGGACTACAACCTGAACCACCACGAACGGGAGGACTTCTGGCGCTTCTGGGTGGACCAGGCGGACATGGTGGACATCCAAAAGTTCATGGACGTCCAGCGCATCAACGACCTGCAGGACTTCGGGCTCAAGAAGCTCGATTGCGCCTACCCCTGGAACATGCTCTTCATCCGCTGGGACGGAGAGGCCTTTCCATGCTGTAGCGAATTCTGCAAGCATATCCCTGTGGGTAACATCCACGTGCAGCCCCTGGCTGAGATCTGGCGTGGGCCTGCCCTGGCCGAGCTGCGGCGCAGGATGATCACCCCGGGCGAATTCCCGAAAACCTGCGTGAACTGCGTCGTGAGCCTGGGCAGCGACAAGCCCATGACTGGGCTCAAATGAACCCGGTGCCAGGGGACATGGCAGGCGCCTGCACACTCTGCTCGGCAGATGACACCGAATTGCTGCGCGTCTTTGACGCGCCCCCGGCCGGCGAGACGGACTTCGGCTTCTCCCCATACCTGAGGGAGCTGCGCCGCTGCCGCGCCTGCGGCGTGTACTTCAACGTCCACACGCTGGACCTTTCGCAGCTCTACGAGCAGGACTACAACCACGCGAAATATGCGGACAAGCTCCTCCATAGCTTCCAGAAGATCATGGCCCTGCCCCCCCAGGCTTCGGACAACCACGGCCGCGTGGAGCGGATCCTGGCCTGGCTGTCGCGGACGGGAATGGCGCCCCTGACTGCGGAGATCCTCGACGTCGGCTCCGGGCTGGCCGTGTTCGCCGCCCAGCTGTCCCGGCGCGGCCTGCGCTGCCACTGCATCGACCCCTCGCCCCTTTCCGTGGCCCACGCCCTGGAACACGCCGGGGCCTTGTCCGCCATCACCGGGTCCATAGGCGACTGGAGCCTGGAGCACCCCGTGGACCTCATCACCTGGAACAAGGTGCTGGAGCACGTGGCCGACCCGGTGGCCCTGCTTGCCGAAAGCGGGCGGCGGCTCAAGCCCGGCGGCGCCATCTACATCGAACTGCCAGACGGCGACGCCGCGCTACGGGCCGCAGGGCCGGAGAGCCAGGAGTTCTTTATCGATCATGTGACCGCCTGGAGCATGCCCGCGCTGCAACACCTCGCCACAGCCGCCGGCCTGTCCCTGCTGGAAAGCGGTGCCCTGCGTGAGCCCTCGGGCAAGCACACCCTGTTCGCTTTTGCCCGCTAAAACGCCCAGCTGCATACGCCCCGCAAGCATGCTTGATTCTCTGGACAAGCCGCACTTGAGGCTTGAGCTTTGGTGCAAATCTTGCTGTAGTCGCTGGGTCCTGAGCCTGATCCGGCCCGGACAGAACAGGCACCGTAGCGGCGGCGCAGGCACGAGCGCTCCGGCCTACTCGCGCGGCGTTGCGCCCCAGTTTGGCAGGAACAACAAACCGTCAGGATAATGGCAGCGTGTTGAGACAGCGACTCCCCTTCTGGTTCAAAGAGGCGAACCGAACCCTCGCCCCCCGTCCTGGTCGCGAAGCCACAGCCGTGGCCGTCATGGCTGCGGTCCTGGAAGCGCTGGGATTCGACCCCGCGCAGAGCCTCCTCGCCCCCTCGCAGGAGCCGGTCGAAACCCGCCTCCGCAAGGCCGTGGATCTCCAGCTGAGCCACTACCGGAAGGCCCTAGCCGGGCAGACGGCCATCGTCTTCTGGGTCTTCGAGGACTTCCTGTCCAACACGCAGCAGACCGAAGTGGCCCGCGACATCTTGGACGACGGCCGCTACCCCGTGGTTTTTCTCATCACCAACCGCTGGCGCTCCCTAGACGAATTCCACGTGGAGGATGTCTTTTGCGGGCACCAGCCCCTGTACATCCCTGACCGCAACCTGCTTAGCCGCATCGACTTCGCCTCGGTGTTCTGGGCCATCGACTGTTTGTATAATACCGAGCTACCGCCGGGCTCCGTGCGCTTGCTCCAGCCACACGGTACGGACATCCTGTTCCAGTACTCCGTGGATTTCTACGGCGCCGGACTGCTCTTCGACTACCTCCTCAGCCCCTCCTTCAGCCCGGAGATGTTCCGCGAAGACTACCTGGAGCACTATGACGGCGTGCTGCCGCACTGCCTGGCCGACCACGACAACCCGAGCCTCCACGCCATCAACGTCGGCTCCTTCAAGCTGGATCAATTTGCCCGCCGCTGCCAGCGGGGTACGCCGTCGGACATCATCTACAATCTTTCGTCCTGGGATCTGGAGCACGCCGAAGTCAAACACGGACTCACGACGACCCTGGAGGAGATCCTCAGGCGCCACCCGGACAGGCGTCTGGTGTTCCGCTGCTTCCCGGGCGATGAGGACACGGTGCGCCCGCACCTCGCCCCGCTTCTGTATCACCCGCGCTTTTTCTGGAGCACTGCGCCGACCTACCTTGACGACTACGCCGACGGCGCCGTTCTGATCCACCACCGCGGGAGTTCGGCGGAGATTTTCAGCGTGGCCTCGGGCCGGCCGTCCATCAAGCTGGATTATTTCGCGCCGTACTCGGCCCAGCCCGTGGAAACGCCCGTGGGCCGCATGGTCCACGACAGGGACCAGCTCTGGACGGCCCTGGCGGACTTCGCCCTGCCTGATACGTACAAACACCTTGAAATACTCGCCTTTCGCGCCGGCAAGTACCCTGCCCTTGGCCAGGGTCTGCGCCTCGTGCTGGACAGCATCCCCAGGATGCTCGCCAGGCGGGCCGCCCCAGAGTGGCGGACCCTGCCCCTGGCCGAGACCCCGGCGGGCGTGACCGACCAGGACTTTGTCCGGACAGCGCTGGCCAAGGCCCTGAAGCGCGACATCCTCATCCCCATCCTGGCCGAGCGGGCCGCGGTCCTGCTGCCGGATTCGGCCCTGGCCCATTTTTACGCCGCCAAGGCCATCATCACCCACATCTATCCCGACCCCTCCCTGGACGGGGACACCTGGCTCACCGCAGCCGAGCACCTCGCCGAGTACCACCGTCTGCAGCCTAAAAGCGACGTCCCCAAAGAGCTTGAGCCTGCCATCCGCGATTGGATGTCCCGGTTCCTGCCGGCGCGGCTTATCGGGCTCATGGGCTGGAGCGTGCACCACCACGACGCGCAGCAGCGGGAAAGGCTGGCCCAGGCCTTCCACACTTTGCCTCTCAAATTCTTCGACACCGAGGGCATCCCGCAATGGATGGAGGAGACCGCGCGTCTGGACGGACGCCGGCAGGACCACTCACGGGAGGAGCTCCAAAGAGCAAAACAGCTGCTGCGGGAGCTCTCCCCGTCCCAGGCCAGGAAACGCTTTCTCGTCAGTCCCCTCATGCTTGACGATCCCCAGGGGCCGGATGCCGACCCTGTCTATCTTGCCGACCCGTTCCTGTCCCAGCGCGCGCGCTGGGACAAACGCCTGGCCGCTGCGCCCGCCGCCCCCTGGCGCCTCGCGGCGCCGGAAGCCCTGTCGGCCCTGAACGACACGCTGCGCCGCGCCGCAGAGAAGATCACCGCCGAGCTCACCGCCGGGCTCGAGGCCCTGCACCCGGGAGGTCCCCGCGGCACACGGTTCTGGGTCAAAGCCCTGGGCATGGGGATCGTGGATCTGACGCATCTGCTCTGGGATTTTTTCGACCTGTTCGAAAGGGAATTTTCTCCGGAGAGGCACGACGCGATCCTGCTCGATCCTGCGGGCTACCACGTCCCCCTGGACTTCGACGACCTGCGCTGGCTCCTGCAGCACTCGGATTTTGGCATGGAGCAGGCCTTTTCGCTGTATGTGCGCGCCCTGCAACCGGACGCGCCCTGCCGCTTCCATCTGCTGCGCCACGACAACCAGTACCGCGTGCGTAGCGTGGGCGCGCCCACCCTCCACAACCCCGTTGTCGGCATCCTCGGCTCCTTCCCGGCCCCGCCCTACAGGGAGGCCCTGATTTCAGACTCCGGAGGCGACATCGAGCAAATCGGATTCCGGCGCGAACTCGACCTCTACGCCACTCCGGCCGACCTGCCCCGGCGCCTCGACTTGTGCGCTGGCGGCGGCTCGGCCGACCGCTTCACGCAGTACCTCCAGGCCTGCTTGCCCTGGCTACTGCCCAAGAGCATGCTTGAGAACTTCCTGGCCCTGGAGCGCAGCATTGAGCGGGATCTCGCCCCCCACACCCGCCTGGCCCACGTGCTCAGCGAGTTCTGGGTCGGCGAGTCGTACGAGTGCCTTGCCCTGGCCGTGCTCTCCCGGCGCGGGGTCCAGCACATCTACAATGAGCACGTCATGAGCTGCGCCCCATTCCTTGCGGCACCCCTGCACGAGCAGTTGGCGGTGTGTGACATCTATGCCGGCTGCAGCACCCTGGAGCAGCCGGACCTCCCCAGGTACCTGGCCGCAGGCAGCCTGTTCGATTTCGCCGCCACCCGGCCGGAGGCCAAGCCGCCGCGCCGGTGCACCTATTTCAGCGCCAAGCCCTTCGCCCGCAGCACGGCCCACGGTGGTGTGGAGTGCGCCGTTGCCCGTGGACCCTGGGCGCTGCCGTACTACGAATGGAAGCAGCGCCTCTTCTCCCGCCTGCCCGCCGTGGTGAAAAACGGTCTGGTGTACCGCCGCTACCCCTACGACGACTTCTTCAAGCTGGCGAACCTGGCCTGGGACGATGAGGCCATGATGGACGGGCTCCTGGACGGCTGTCTGCTGGACGACCACTCCTACGCTGCCCGCGAAGCCATCCAGGCCTCGGAAATCGTGCTCACGGACCAGCTGAGCACCACCTTTGTCGAGGCCGTGGCGCTTGAGCGCCCGACCGTGCTCCTGCTGCACAGCACGGACATCTTCGCGGCCCGCTATGTTCCTGTCATGGAGCAGCTCCTGCGCTGCGGCATGGTCCAGAGCGATCCGGACGCGGCGGCGGCCTTCCTGGAACGCATCTGGGACGATCCCTTGGCCTGGTGGGACTCCGAGGAGTTGCGCATGGCGCGCCAGCTCGTGCTCGATGTGTTCATGGGTCGTCCGGAGCGTCTGCTGGAGCTGCTGCTGGACCTGGCTAAGGGGCAAGAATTGCCGCCCCCCCCCAAGGCGCCGCTCGGGGAATTCCTCTGCCCCAACCCGTTCCTCTACGCCGAACTGCGCCCTGGCGGCGATGTGGCCCCGTGCTGCTACCTGGACCTGAGCTTCGGTAACATCCACGACACGGCCCTCGACGAAATCTGGAACTCGCCCCGCGCCCAGTCCCTGCGCGCCTCCATCCTGGACGGGTCGTACCGGCACTGCGACGCGAGCCGCTGCGCAGGCATGCAAAAGGCCCTGCTGGAGGCTCGGGGGGGCACCCCCCCGGCGCGCTATCAGCTCCCGTACGAGCTGCACCGCCGCGAGGAGCTGCGCGGCACGCAATACTCCTGGATCGAGGCCTGGATGCCGGAAACCAGTGCGCCCCTGCCGGGCATCATCTCCCTGGAGGACGACCCCAGCTGCAACCTGAGCTGCCCGTCCTGCCGCACCGCGCCCAGAGCCCTGCCGAGCGAGGACAGCGCCCGCCTTGAACCCATGCACGCCGGGATCGTGCGCCTGCTCGACGAAAAGGGCGGCGAGCTCTGGATCTGCGGCGCAGGCGACCCCTTTGCCAGCCGGGCCTACCTGAAGCTGCTTCTTGAATTCGACCCCGCCACCCATCCCGACGTCAGATTCCGCATCGACACCAACGGGCAGCTGCTGACGCCCGGGATGTGGGACAAGACCCTGGGCCGCTATCCGGAGCGCATCTCCCTGCTCGCCGTCTCCGTCGACGCCGCAGACAGCGCGACCTACGCCCGCCTGCGCCGCGGCGGCGACTGGGAGCGGCTGGAGCGCAACCTGGCCTTCCTCGGAGGCAAACGCCTGGAGCATCCGGGCCTGCGCCTCATCCTGCGCATGATCGTCCAGAAGGACAACTTCCGGCAGATGCCGGCCTTCGTGGATCTGGCCCGCAGGGTCCACGCCGACCGCGCCGTGTTCTCCGCCCTGGAGAACTGGGGTAGCCTCATCGCCGAGGACTGGGAGGCCATGGCCGTGCACCGGCCGGAAAACCCGCATTTCGGAGAGCTGCTCCGCCTGCTGCGCGAACCCGCACTGCACGCCGAGGACGTCGACCTGGGCAACCTGACAGCGCTGCTGCCCCACGCCCATTCCGTCGCAAAAGAGACCGCCTCCGGGCCGGAGCCCTGCGCGCAGGGCCTCCCGGAAAAGCGGGCCCTGGCCATCGCCTTCCACCTGCCGCAGTTCCACCCCATCCCGGAGAACGACGCGTGGTGGGGCAAGGGCTTCACGGAGTGGACCAACACGGCCAAGGCGCTGCCGCTGTTCGAGGGCCATTACCAGCCCCACGTCCCGGCGGACTTGGGTTTCTACGACCTGCGCCTGCCCGAGGCCCGCGCCGCCCAGGCCAGGATGGCCGCCGAATACGGCGTGGACGCCTTCCTGTACTGGCACTATTGGTTCGGCAACGGCAGGCGGCTCCTGGAGCGCCCAGTGGACGAGATCGTGCGCTCAGGCCAGCCGGACTTCCCCTTCTGCCTGGGCTGGGCCAACCAAACCTGGTCCGGCATCTGGCACGGGGCCCCGCAGCGGGTGCTGATGGAGCAGCACTACCCCGGCCTGGACGACTACCGCGCGCACTTTGAGGCCCTGCTTCCGGCCTTTGCCGACCCGCGCTATCTCAAGATCGAGGGCCGCAACCTGTTCCTGGTGTACAACCCCTCCGGCCTGCCCGACGCCACGGCCTTCGCCGAGTGCTGGCGCGGGCTGGCCCGCGCCCATGGCCTGCCCGACTTCCACTTCGTGGAACACGGTGGCTCCGACTGGGTGGGGCGCGGCTTCGACACCTGCGTGGCCAACGCGCCCTTCATCAATTTCAACGGCCAGATGGCCGACGTGCACTTCCACGACCCCGGGCAGGCACCCACCGTGCGCGAGTATGCGGATTACGTGTGCCACATGGCGCGGCAGAAGCTTGGGCCCAGGGAGCACCCGCTGGGGGTCAACGCCTGGGACAACACGCCGCGCAGCGGAGGCAAGGGCCATGCGTTGCACGGCTCCACCCCGGAGCTCTTCGCGGAGCACCTGGAGGACCTGCTGCAGAAGATTGCGAGCCGCCCCAAGGCCTCACGCATCCTTTTCCTCAAGTCCTGGAACGAATGGGCCGAGGGCAACCACCTGGAGCCGGACATCCGCTGGGGGTGCCGCTACCTGGAGGTTTTGCGCGATTCCCTGTACAGCAAGCCGAGGCCGTAAGCCCGTGTCCGCTGCGCAAGACGCCACCAATGCCGGAGAAAGCATGAACACAGCCCAGGTCGAACAGATCTTTGACGACTCCCGGGTTATCGCCATCATCGTCCATGCGGAGTACTGCCAGCCCGGCATTGCCTTCTTCACGCCCAACAGCTTCTCCCAGCAATTGGCCGCCATGTGCCACCCCAAGGGGCACAAGATCCAGGCCCACCTGCACAAGCCGCTGCCGCGCCAGGTGCTCTACACCCAAGAAACCCTGTTCGTGAAACGCGGGCTGGTGAAGGTCAACTTTTACAGCGAGCAGAAGAAGTACCTGGACACCCGCATCCTGAAGACCGGGGACGTGATCCTGCTGGTTTGCGGCGGGCACGACTTCGAGATGCTCGAAGAAACGGAGATGGTCGAGGTCAAGCAGGGGCCCTACGCCGAGAAGGAAGACAAGGAGCGCTTCGCTCCGGAGCCCCGGGAGGGCTAGGCTCCTGGGCTACAGCAGGTCCCGCACCCAGCGGCCCTGCTCCCTGCGCCACACCCGCGGATCGCGGAAGGTGTCGGCGATGCGGTCGAACTCCTCTTCGCTCATCCCCACGTAGGCCAGCCAGCGCTGCAGGTCCCGCGGCCGCACCGGATCGTACTGCCGGACGAGCTCCATGGCCCGCTCCCGAGTCATCAAGCCGGCGCGGATGTCCTTGCAGGTGTGGTCCGTGGCGCGGCCATACCCGAACTTCACGTACTTCAGGTAATCGTGGACGCCGTTCTCGTGCATGTCGTCGAGGTTGGACATGGTGCGGTAGGTGCGGTCAAAGGGCTCGGTCGGCACCTCGAACCCATAGCGTTGCGTCACCAGCTTGATGTGCTCGTTGGCCTCCCAGTGGGTGTAGTTCCCCAGGAAGATGCCGCGCAGGCCCAGCTCAAGCATCTCCTTATCCCCGGGATAGCGCCACAGGGCCAGCTCCTGTTCCGTCAGGCCCTCGCGGCCAATGAAGTAGTTCCACTCATACCCACGGGCAAAGTGCTCCAGCCGGTAGCGGTAGCTCACCTCGGGAAAGTCATCCATGGAGAACTGGCCGCAGAGGTCAGCGTAGCCGTGCTCCCCGTAGAACACCAGGGGAATGCGGTGCCGCACCGCCGTCATCATGGGCACGGTCATGATGCCGCAATGGCCGTGCCAGTTCATGTCGCCCATGACGATGAACGCCAGGCGGTTCAGCTTCCGCAACGTCTCCACTGCGGGGCGCACGATGATGTGGTCGACGTTGAAGACCTCGCGCATGCGCAGCAGGTTGCGCCAGCCGACCTCGGTGTAGTTGTTGCCGTCATAGGTCACCAGCAGCGGGTTGAGGCCGAACTCCTCCTTGAGCACATGCACCTGGAAGTAGGAGTCCTTGCCGCCGGACACGGCAATCACCACGTCGTGGCGGCTCCCGTCGCGGCAGCAGCCGCGCTCGATGATGGCGCGCAGCAGCTCGCGGCGGCGGCTCCACTCGGCGGCCGGGATCTTCGCCTTCATGTCCGCCATCTGGCAGCCCGTGCAGACCCCGTTCCGGTCGTAGTCCATAGGCGTGGCGGAAAGGGACGGATACACGCAGCGCTTGCACCAGCTCAAGCTCGACTGCTTCGCGCGGGGCCTGGCTGCGGGATAGTCCTGCTCCCTGGCCTGCCTGAGCCGCGTCTCGATGCGCGCATCCTCACGCGCGCGGTCGTAACTCGGCTCCCGGCGGAAGTAGCGCGCTCCCAGGCCCAAGGGCCGCATGGGGATGCCCGCCTCCAGGCAGGCCTGCTTGGCCAGGGGGTAGCTCAGCTCGAAGAAATGGAAGATGTTGGCAGCCGCCACGGCGCTGGCCCCGCCCTGGGCGATGCCCGCCGAAAAATGCTGGTACGCGCCGACGCCGCCGCAGGCCACCACCGGGATGCCCACCCGGCCGGAGACATGCCGGATCAGCTCGACGTCATAGCCCAGGCCGGAGCCGTCCCGGTCGATGGAGTTCAGCAGAATCTCGCCCGCGCCGAGGCGCTCCGCCTCTGCGGCCCAGTCCGCCGGGTCGAGCCCGGTGGGGTTCTGCCCGCCGCCGGAAAAGACCTCCCAGCCGCCCTCGGGCCTTTTGCGGGCGTCCATGGACACGACGATGCACTGGGTGCCGAACCGCAGCGCGGCCTTCTGCACCAGCTCGGCGTCCAGCAGCGCCGCCGTGTTCAAGGTGACCTTGTCCGCGCCGTTGGCCAGACGCTCCTCAATGTCCTTCAGCGTCCGGATGCGGCCGCCGAAGGTCAGGGGCATGAAGCAGACCTTGGAGATCTCGCGCAGCACGTCCAGCACCGTTTCGCCCGCGTACTGCTGCTGCAGGTCGTCCCGGCGCAGGTCGTGCCCGGAGTCCGCGCGGCTGATGTCCAGAATGACAAGCTCGTCGACGTTCCAGCTCGACAACCGCTGCACCGTGCTCATGGGGTTGCCGATAACCTGGTGCACGGTGAAGAGCTGGCTGCGGACAATGAGGCCGTTCTTCAGCAACAGCACCGGGATCAGGCGCGGACGCGCTCCTGTGGTCCTCTTGGCGGCCGTAGGCTCAGCGGTTGCGCGCATCACGACCCCCGGGAACCTGTCTGTTGCATGTGGCGGGCGAAATTGCCGAGCACTTCCAGGCCCGCGTCCTGGCTCTTCTCCGGGTGGAACTGCGCCCCCCAGATGTTGCCGCGCTCCACGGCGGCGCACACTTCCCCTGTTCCGAAACCGATGGTCCCGGCGCAGTCCATCGGGTCGGAGCAGTCGAGGTGGTAGCTGTGCACGAAATAGAACGGGGTGCCGTCCTCGATCCCGGCGAACATCCGGGTCTGCCTGGAGCGCCAGACGTCGCACCAGCCGATGTTCGGGATGCGCTCCCCAGGGTGGACGGCCTGCAGGCGCCGCACGCTCCCCGGGACCAGGCCGAGGCCCTGGTGGGTTCCGAATTCCTCGCTGGACTCGGCCAGCAACTGCATGCCCAGGCAGATGCCCAGGATGGGCGTGCCGGCCCGGGCGGCGTCCAGAATGGGCTGGATCAGGCCGTGGCGCCGCAGGCTCTCCATGCCGTCAGCAAAGGCCCCTACGCCGGGGAGGATGAGCGCCGAGGCCCCGGGGATGGCGGCCGGGTCGCTGGTGACCACCGCAGCAACGCCCACCCGCTGGCACGCGGCCAGGACCGAACCGATGTTGGCGATGCCACTGTCCAGTACCGCAATCATGCGACCTCCGCACAAAACGCCGTCAACAGGCCCGGCTCCAAGGGTCACAGGCCCAGGCCGCCCACGCGGCGCAAATCTTCCTCGCTGTCGAACTCCGCCCAATGCGAATGGACCGGGACGCCGGTGACCGCGTACCCGGAGAGGATCATGAGCTGCAGCGCGCCTGTCATGTCCAGCCTGTCACGCTTAGCGGGCTCCAAAGCCACGCGCACGCGCTGCATGGCCGCCCAGGCCGCCGGGCAAAAGCGCAACAGCCCCATGTACTGTCCTTGAATCTCGGCCACGGACTCAGGCTTTTGCCCGATTTCCAGAATGCGTGAGGCTTCGTCGATGCGGAAGGTTTCGGCATCCTCAAGCGGGTTTCCGAAGCGCGCCTCCCACAGCCGCAGCCAGTCCAGGTCATAGGCCACCGCAAGGTCCGCCTCGCTCCCCAGCACTGCGTCAACGGCGGCGCGCTCATACACAATGTCCGAATAGCTCACGAGGCAGGGGCTGCTCTCCAGCCATTCCCGGGCGCAGGCTAGGGAAGCGACCATGTTCGTCTCCGCCCAGCGCTCGTTGTGGAACTCGTGCAGCCCGTGCCCGGCCAGCATCTCGCGCCGGTAGCCGGTCACCAGGGCGATGTCGCGCACACCGGCCGAACGCAGGGCCTCCAGCTGCCAGTGCAGCAGGGGCTTGCCGCGGAACTCCACCAGGCATTTCGGCCTGTCGTCCGTGAGGGCCTTCATGCGGCTGCCGCGCCCTGCGGCCAAAATAATCGCCTTGGTCATCACTCCCTGCTCTGCGGCCGCGCAGGCCGCCACGCAAACGCCGTTGCCGGTTCAGCCGCCCAGGGCCTCGCGCACAAGCGCCATGTCTTCCGGGACGAAGGGCTCCTCGCGCTCCGGATGCCACATGATACCCCCCTGCAGCATACTGCGACAACAGGCATATTCCACGCTTTCGTCCCGCGCACGCGCCAGCGCCTCCCAATCCGCGCCAAGGGCCTGGATGCCCCACTGGTGATAGCTGTTCACTTCGCGGCAGACCGCCCCGGTCAACTCATGCCGGCTGGCCACATGACCCCCCATGGCGGACAGCGTCGCCCCGCCCAGGTGCGCCAAGAGCTGCAGCCCGTGGCAGATGCCGAACACCGGCTTTCCGTGGCGCGCGGCCAGCTCGATGAGCAGCGTCTCCGCCGCCTCGCGCTCGGGCACGTCTCCTCCCAGCGCGAGCAGGTCGTTGCCGCCGGAGAGCAGCACCCCCTGCGGCTGCACCGCTTCCCAGAGCCCGGGCACAAGGGCCGCGGCATTGGGCACGGGCACGGGCAGACAGCCGCAGGCGCCCAGAAAACGACACAGCCGCTGGTCCAGGACGTCCCTGCGCTCCTGGCGGTCGCGGCACACGTCCACGCGCTGGGAGACGAGTATGGGCCTCATGCCAGCACTTCCACCTTGCAGTTGGCGCAGTCCATGTCCAGGGTCCGCGCCCTGGACCAGAGTTGATAGCGGGTCTCGCCGGCGCCGACAACGGCGGGGATGCCCAGCTCGTTGGCCCGGATGGCCATGTGGCTGTTGGCCCCGCCATAAGCCGTCACCAGCCCGGCGATGCCCCGGGAGAACAGCCAGTCGTAGCCGGGGTCAGCGCTGGAGACGCAGGCGATCCTGCCCGCCAGGCTGGCCGGCTCGGCCAGGTCGCCCACCTCGGCCCGCACGCGCTGCAGGGTCACGTAGTTCGGCTCCGACTCAGGCAGCTCAAAGCCCCAGACGTCCGCGACGCTGGTGATGAGCGGCGGCAGGTTGATGCCGCAGGAGCGGCGGTGCAGCTCTCGGCCCGTGGCGATGGCTCGCTCGAAAACCGCGGTGATGTCCGCGGAGGAGCGGTACAGGTCATAGAACACGTCGCTGTTCAGGTAGGACAGGTCCTCGCGGGTGAAGCCGTGCCGCTCGCCCAGGTCCACCATGAGCGCCAGGGCATCGCTCAGGTTGCGCGTAAACTCGAATTTTGACGACTCGCGCAACTCGATGCCCGCCGACTTGGAGCTGATTGAGACTCTGACCGAGCAGGGCGTGATGAACGCCGAGGTGCTGGTTACCGGGCATGACACACCGGAATACCAACGCTCAGCGATCGTTCCTCTCCGCTGGGGCTCACCACGCATTCTGTGTTTAGATCGTGGGCTTTTTAAGGTGTTGGGTGAAGACCTTCGCGATGAGGCATTTAGGGCCGCCCGATTGTGGCGGTACCAG
>JANXYI010000032.1 GCA_025350085.1 Deltaproteobacteria bacterium | reverse complement strand
CCCAGGCGCTTGCGGGCCTCATTGATCATGGCCGGGGACCTGTCTAGGCCCGCCACGGAGAACCCGTCGTCCCAGAGGATCTGCTGGAACAGGCCCGTGCCGCAGCCTATCTCCAGCACCCGCTGGTTGCGCCGCGGCCACTGGGCCACCACGGAGTCCAGCAGGCGGCGCTCGGCCCCCAGGGCGTGGCGGCCCTCGGGTGTGCCGAACCACTTGTCGTAGCGCAGGGGATCGATGTCCATGAGCGGCCTTGCGGCCCGGTCCGGCCGGGCGCTGTCACTGGTCCAGAGACGGTCCCGGAGGGTCAGGGCTCAAGGCCTGTCTCCGGGGCCGGGGATCATCCGCAGCGTACTAGTCGATGCTCAGGGCCTCGTAGACGTTGCCCACTAGCTCGGCCGAGGGGGTCAGCGTCTTGGCGCCCGGGGTCCACTTGGCCGGGCAGGCCTCGGCCGGATGCTTGGCGAGGTAGACGTTGGCCTCCAGCTTGCGCACCAGCTCATCGGCGTTGCGGCCCACGTTGTAGAAGTTGACCTCGCTCGACACCAGCAGGCCCTCGGGGTTGATGATGAAGGTGCCGCGCAGGTCGAGCCCGGTCTCCTGGTCCCAGACGTCGAAGTAGCGCGAGACGTTGCCCGCGGGGTCCGCGGCCATGAGGAACTTGACGTCCGCCAGCAGGCGCTCGGAGCACTTCCAGGCCAGGTGCGCGAACTTGGTGTCCGTGGACACGCTGACGACCTCGGCGCCGAGCTTCTTCAGCTTGGCGTGGCTGGCGGCCAGGTCGGCCAGCTCCGTGGGGCAGACAAAGGTGAAGTCCGCGGGGTAGAAGAAGAGGATGAGCCATTTCTTCTTTTTCTGGATCTTGGCCGAGTCGACCGTGGCAAAGCCGCCCTCGGTGGGGTCATAGGCGTCGAGGGTGAAGTTGCGGATCTTCTGGCCGACCTTGGCGCATTCCATGAGGTCAAGCTCGTCGTGGTCGTGGTCGCAGCAGTCCATGGGGGCCTCCTGTGGGTTTTTCCGGTTATGGTGGCGCGGCGCCGGTGCCTCACTCGCGGCAAGAACGGGCCGGAAGCGCTCGATGGTAGGCAGGATAGAGGGAGGGGGCAGGGGAGTCAAGCGAAGTGGGCTAAGCTATTCATCCGGACTAATTGATGTAATATCTTCAACCCCCGCCATGTCAGCTAACATTCTCGTATAATTACGAAGTACCGCCTGGAGTCCCCCAAGCTCCCTTCTAAATTCTTGGCACTCGCCAGGATTCGAAAATGCGCCAGCTAGGGCTCTCTTGTGCCATTTGGCAGTAAACGGTCTTACGACTTGGTTAAGAACGATAATCGCAATTTTCGCGAACTGTATGCATTTGCGCGAATTGGCCTTAAGCACCTGTCTTGTGACAGCAAAAAGGGAAAACACGCTGTCGAGAGCCGTTTTCTCGTCTCCATGCTCCGCACTCAGCGGCTGCGTGGCGATGCGGGTTAGAAGTTCAACATACAGTTCCCATGCTGCTGCTCTATCCTCATCGATCGGCTCCCATTCAAGCTCCAGAAACGGCAGCTTAACCTTGAGGGACGTTAGTCCCCATTGTTCAAGCAAATCTCTCCATTTCACGGTTGCCATCCTTCTCCATTTCGATTGTAACCAAAGCTGGGATATGAATTGTCTGGGGGTATGATTGTTCGACGCTCATAAGCGGCATGGATCCATCTGGACACTTCATCAGGGTTGTTAGACCACCTGTGAATCGTCGCAAAATTGCACCGAATATTGTCATGCAATCTGGGGGGTATTGCATACACGTTATAAGTGTTTTCGTCAACCATGCTATAACACGGCAGAAGTATTCCTAGCAGTCCAGATCGTGGGTTTAGCGCTGTATCCCGGATGCTAGAAGAAATTTCCCAATCGACATGCTTCCGTTGCCATGTTTGTGTTCCAACCAAAACCACTGTTACGGTTGAGTCCTGAAGATATTCATCCCTGATCCTTTGTCGTACAGTTTCGCTTGAAAGGTTTGGATCGATTTCACCCATCTGAACAGACATCGAAATCATGACATTATGAACCGCTGTAAACATCCGCTCAAAGGACTCTCTGTAAATTTGGTCGTTCTCATGGTGATAGCTAACAAATACCTTATGCCTTGGCTGTAGGCCAAGTCCAAAGCCCACGGGTCTTTGGCCAAGTAGGCCACCGGGAAACATGCCGCCGCACATACTCACCCCCTAACTAATGCTCGCCAAGTATCACACAACAAATACCGTCATGCGCCGATTACGTCAACGCCCCCCTTCCCCACCGGCCCATCCTGCTATATCTTAGCCGAACGTGCGCGCAGGGGAATCTTCTCCGCGCCGCCACCCGCTCAAACCCATGAGGTCCCAATGACCCAGTTGATCCACGGCTTTGTCCTTGAACGCGAACAGACGATCCCCGAACTTTCGGCCCTGGCCCGCGTCTATTGCCACGCCAAGACCGGCGGCCGCCTCCTGTCCATCATCAGCACCGACGAGAACAAGGTCTTCGGCATCGCCCTGCGCACCCCGCCGGCCGACTCCACGGGCCTGCCGCACATCCTGGAGCACTCTGTGCTCTGCGGCTCGAAAAAATACCCGGTCAAGGAGCCCTTTGTCGAACTCATCAAGGGCTCGCTGAACACCTTCCTGAACGCGCTGA
>JANXYI010000294.1 GCA_025350085.1 Deltaproteobacteria bacterium | reverse complement strand
CCGCTGTGCTGCCGCCCGGGGCCCGGGACCTGGGCGAGAAGTCCGGGGAGCTCCTGCGCTCCCTGCGCATCAAGGCCCTTGGCGCCAGCCGGGCAACCCGCTGAAAATGGCGCTGACACACCAGATCCGCGCCGCGCTGTCCGCCCAGTAACACGCATTTGATGTTCGTACGATTTTCCCGTTGACGGGAATCCGTTCCGTGTGCATAAGAAGCAGGACAGCACCCGCAAGCGCCCGATTCTCCAGGAGGCCCCCCCTCATGCACATGGCCGATGCACTGCTTTCCCCTGCCGTAGGCGGAACCATGTGGGCCGCTTCCGCAGGCCTGCTCGCCTACTCGTCCAGCCGCCTCAAATCCAGCCTGGACGACCGCCGCGTGCCGCTCATGGGCGTGCTGGCGGCCTTTGTCTTCGCGGCCCAGATGATCAACTTCAGCATCCCCGGCACCGGCTCCAGCGGGCACCTGGGCGGCGGGCTCATCCTGGCCGTGCTCCTCGGGCCCCATGCGGCGCTCTTGTCCATCGCCTCGGTGCTGGCCGTGCAGGCCCTTTTCTTCGCCGACGGCGGCCTGCTGGCGCTCGGCTGCAACATCTTCAACCTCGGCTTCCTGCCCTGCTTTTTGGCCTATCCGCTGCTGTACAGCCCGCTGGCGGGCGCGGCCTCGAACCGGTCCAGGCTCATGTCCGCAGCCGTCATCGCAGCCGTCATCGGCCTGCAGCTCGGCGCCTTTGGCGTGGTCCTGGAGACCGTGGCCTCGGGCATCAGCGAGCTGCCCTTCAGCTCCTTTGTTCTGCTCATGCTGCCCATCCACCTGGCCATCGGGCTCGTGGAGGGCGTGGTCACGGCCACGCTGCTCGCGTTCCTGCACAAGGCCCGGCCCGAGCTCTTCGGCGTGGCCCGGCCCGGCCTTGAGACCCGCTCCCTGCGGCCCGTGGTCGTGGGCCTGGCCCTGGCGGCCATGGTTGTTGGCGGGGGCTTGAGCTGGTTCGCGGCCAGCGACCCGGACGGCCTGGAATGGGCAACATCGAAGGTCAGCGGCAAGGCAGAGCTCTCTGCCCCGGAAACCGGCATCCACGCTACCCTGAGCGCCCTGCAGAAGCGCGTGGCCGTGCTGCCGGACTACAATTTCAGGGGGGCCGAGGCCGCCAAGGGCGAGGTCAGGAAGGACGCGGACTCCTGGGCCAGCGTGGACGTCGGGACGAGCTTTTCCGGCCTGCTCGGCGGGGGCCTGACCCTGTGCCTGGCCGGGGGGGTCGCCTTTGTCCTGCGCCGCCGTGCCCAGGCCAAGGCCTGATGCCCCCATATTCACTCCAATCAGCACACGCGCGGGCAGGGTCGTCTCCCTGCCCGCCTCTTTTCCGGGGGTAGGCATGGGCATTGACAGCGCTTTACATGAGATCCGCCGCCTGGACGACCTGGCCGGCCAGGACACCTGCCTGCATCGCCTGGACGCGCGGGCCAAGGTGCTGGCCACGCTGTTCTTCCTGGTCTCCATGCTCTCCCTCGGCCGTTACGAGGTCGCGCGGCTGCTGCCCTTTGCCTGCTTCCCCCTGCTGCTCGCCATGCAGGGCCGCGTACCGCTGGGCCTGCTCTTCAAGCGCGCCGCCCTGGCCCTGCCCTTTGTCCTGTTCGTGGGCCTCTTCAACCCGCTCATCGACCGTACCGTGCATCTGCACCTGGGCCCGCTGGCCGTCACCGGCGGCATGCTCTCCTTCACGTCCATCATGCTGCGCTCGCTTCTGGCCGTGACCACCGGGCTTGTGCTGGTCGGGATCACCGGCTTCGACCAGATCTGCCGCGCCCTGGGCCGCCTGGGCATGCCCACGGCTCTTCTCGTGCAGCTCCAGTTCCTGTACCGCTATCTCTTTGTCCTGGCCGACGAGGCCCTGCGCATGCTCCAGGCCCGGGCCCAGCGCTGCGCCAAAAATTCGCGGCCCTCCCTGCGCGAGTACCGGGCGCTGCTCGGCAGCCTGCTGTTGCGCACGCTCGACCGCGCCGGGCGCATCCACCAGGCCATGCTCTGCCGCGGCTTTGACGGCCAGATGCCCGACCTGCGGCCCACCACGGCCTTTGGCCCGGCGGAGTGGCGCTTCTGCGCGGTCTGGGGGCTGTTCCTCGTGGCCATTCGCGTCCTCGACCTGCCCCTGTACCTGGGCGCCAAAGCCGGAGGCCTTATCCCGTGAGCCATCACATCGTGGAACTGAAGGGCCTGGGCTTCTGCTACCCGGACGGCACCCCGGCCCTTGACGGCATCGACCTGACCATCCACCACGGCGAGTCCGTTGGGTTTGTGGGCGCCAACGGCGCGGGCAAGTCCACCCTGCTCCAGCACCTCTGCGGCATCCACGTGCCCCAGACAGGCCGCGTGCGCGTGGGCGACACCCCGGTGCTGGCGAGCACCTTAAGCGAGGTGCGCCGCACCGTGGGCATGGTGTTCCAGGACCCGGACGACCAGCTGTTCATGCCCACGGTGGCCGAGGACGTGGCCTTTGGCCCGCTGAACATCGGCCTGCCGCCCGAGGAGGCGCGCCTGCGCGTGGACCAGGCGCTGGCCCAGGTGGACGCCCTGCACCT
>JANXYI010000247.1 GCA_025350085.1 Deltaproteobacteria bacterium | reverse complement strand
ACCATCCTCGTGCTCGACGCCCTGGAGGGGCTCTCGCGCCAGGACAAGCGGCTCATCGACTTTTTGGCCCTGCAGCGCACGCCGTTTTTCGTGGCCGTGAACAAGATCGACCTGGTGCCCAAGGCGCAGCTGAAGGGCCTGCGCGAGACGTACGAGGAGGCCCTGCGCATCTGCCCGCATGTGCCCACCCTGTACATCTCGGCGCTGACAGGCACGGGCCTGGGCAAGGTGCTGTCCCTGGCCGAGGACATCCGGCGCGAGTGCACCATCCGCATCGGCACCGGGGCGCTCAACCGGGCCATGACCGAGGCCACCACCCGGCACATGCCGCCGGTGATCAACCGCCGCCGGGCCAAGTTCTACTACATGACCCAGGCCGACGACAGCCCGCCCACCTTTGTCTTCTTCGTCAACGCCGCCGAGCTGGTCAAACCGGCCTACGGGCGCTACCTGGAGAGCCAGCTGCGCAAGCTCCTCGGCATCCGCATGGCCCCGCTGCAGGCCGTGTTCCGTTCCAGCCACGAGAAGAAGGAGCCCGAGCGCGTGCTCAAGACCCGCGCGCCCAGGCTCGGCAAGTCGCGCCAGGACATGGACGCCAGGAGCGCCAAGGGCGGGGGCAAGCACTGGGTCAAGTCGCCCGTCAAACCGGTGGGCAGCTCCGCTGGCAAGCCGGGGGGCAAGCCGGGGGTCAAGTCCGGGGCCAAGTCTCAGACCGGGTCCGGCAAGCCCGCCGCGCCGCGCAAGAAGGGCTAAGGCCCCGCGCACCTTGACAGCAGGCGCAGCCAGGGGGTAGAGGGTTCAACCGCGCTAACGGCGCGCTCTTTAGGAGAGGTGGCCGAGTCGGCCGAAGGCGCTCGCCTGCTAAGCGGGTATGGGCCTTAAAAGCCCATCGAGGGTTCGAATCCCTCCCTCTCCGCCAGAACGGTACTTCCCGGCCATCATATGGTGGCCGGGATTTTCCATTTCAGGGGTTCATTCCGCCCTTTCATTCCGCCCTTCGCTGTCCGAAACCTGCTTGTGCAGTTTGTGAAGCCATGCTAATTAGTAATCAAAGTCATAAACGATCAGTACGGTGCAGATGAACTCCGCTGGACGTTTCGCATAGGGACAAGCGTGTCGAAGCTGTCCAGCTGATTGCGGGTGACGAGATGCTGCCTCGCCCAGACGCCTTGGCCAAGCCAGTCCAGCGGCGGTTGCTGCCGCCTCTTGCGGTCGTGCTGTTGATCCTGGTTTTCGGGTCTGTTGTTCTGTTTGAGAAACAGCACGGCGACAACCAGGACCTGTCCAGCCGGCAGAGGTTTGAGGACGCCTCAAACGATTTCGGCCGGCTGGTCACGGAGCAGTCCCGGTCCCTGGACGCCCTGGGCACAGTCCTGGTCCGGAACCCGAGCCTGCATGCCTGGCTCAGGGTGCGCAACCGCGAGGGCCTGCTCGCCCACTACGGCCCCCTGTTCGCGCAGTTGAAGACCGACCACGCCATCACTCATCTCTACTTTTTCGGGCCAGACAGGGTCTGCCTGCTCCGTGTCCACAAGCCGGACAGGCACGGCGACCGCATCGACCGCTTCACCGCGCGGCAGGCGGAGCTGACCGGCAGGTCGGCCTCCGGTCTTGAACTGGGGCCGCTGGGCACCTTCACGCTGCGCTCGGTGCATCCGGTGCGGGACGGGGGCGCGCTCATCGGCTACCTTGAACTCGGCAAGGAGATCGAGGACATCCTGGACAAGGTCTACGCCACGAGTCGCTGCGAGGTCGCGCTGGCCCTGCGCAAGGACCTCCTGGACCGGACGGCCTGGGAAGCGGGCATGAAGCTTTTGAACCGCGAGGCCGACTGGGACCGGTTTGCGGGGCATGTGCTGAGCTACACGTCCCTGCCGCGGTTCCCCGCGGAGGCCGAACCATTCATCGGCGAGCAGGGGCGCCCGCATGGGGCCGTTGCGGAAACGGCCTTTGACGGCAGGTCGTGGCTGGGCACGTCCTCCCTGCTCAGGGACGTGTCTGGCGCCGGGGTGGGCGATCTCATTCTCCTGCACGACATCACCCAGGCCAAGACGGACCACAACAGGACCATGCTGTTCTGGGCCAGCGTCGGGGTGCTGCTCTCGGCCGGCCTGCTCGGGTTCCTGTTCGTCCTGCTGCGGCGCACCGACCTGGGCATCCTGGCCCAGGAGGCGGAACTGCGGGAAAGCGACGCGCGCATCCGGGCCATCTTCAACGCCACGTCGGACTCGGTCATCCTCATGGACCCCCAGGGCACCATCCTGGCCATCAACAAGCACGGGGCCGAGCGGCGGGGTCTCCAGCCGGCCGATCTCATCGGGGATGTCCTTGACCACCACCTGCAGCCCGAGATCGCCGTGTCCAGGATGGAGCGGCTCAAGGAGATCATCCGGACCGGGGGGCCTCTCTGCTTCGAGGAGGAGCGCGGCGGCAGGCACTACCAGCTCACGGTGTACCCGATGTTCGACGCCGAGGGTGAAGTCGTCCAGCTGGCCAGCTTCTCGCGGGACATCACCGAGCAGAAGGAGAGCCAGGAGGCCTTGCGGGCGAGCGAGGAGAAGTTCCGCACCGTGGCCAACTTCACCTATGACTGGGAATACTGGCTCGGACCGGACGGCCGGCTCATCTGGATGTCGCCCTCCTGCGAGTATGTCACCGGATTCACGGCCGAGGAATTCATGGCCGACCCGGACCTGCTGCGCCGGGTCGTGCACCCCGATGACCTCGCCATGTACGACAACCACATGCGCGACGTGCTCGCCGGCAGCATCGAATCCTTCGAGATGGACTTCCGCATCACGCACAGCAACGGGGAGACGCTCTGGCTCAACCACTACTGCGTGGACATCTCCGGCGTGGACGGCACCCTGCTCGGCAGGCGGGCCAGCAACCGCGACATCACCGAGCGCAAGCGGGCCGAGGCGGCCCTGCGC
>JANXYI010000198.1 GCA_025350085.1 Deltaproteobacteria bacterium | reverse complement strand
AGGTAGTCGCCGCGGCGCTCCTTGTTGATGACGGTCTCGTAGATGCGGCCAGAGGTGTAGTTGTTGCTCTGGCTCATGTGGATGCCCAGGTAGCGCTCGTAGTGGCCCAGGTCCAGGTCGGTCTCGGCCCCGTCCTCGGTGACGTAGACCTCGCCGTGCTGGAAGGGGTTCATGGTTCCGGGGTCCACGTTGATGTAGGGGTCGAGCTTCTGGATGGTCACCTTGAGGCCGCGGGTCTGCAGCAGCGCGCCAATGGACGCCGCGGCCAGGCCCTTGCCCAGGGAGGACAACACGCCACCGGTGATGAAAATGAACTTGGTCTTCATGCAAACACCCCTGTCTGTCGGCTTAAGGTTGATTTGCCTTGCTTTTGGTGCCGTGGACCGTGTTGACGCCGCACCCTGGCGCACGTATCTTTGGCGCCTTGAGCGGGACCAGGGCTTACCGGCCCGCTTCGAAAGTCGGAAGGGAGGACCTTGATGTCCCGCGTCAAAGCACTAGTTCTTACCGGATACGGCACCAATTGTGAACAGGAATCAGCATACGCGGCCCGGGAATCCGGGGCCGACGAGGCCACCATCGCCTATTTCTCGGACATCGTGTCCGGCCACCTGCGCATGGAGGACTTCAACTTCCTCATCTTTCCCGGTGGGTTCCTGGACGGCGACGACCTGGGTTCAGCCCAGGCCGCGGCCCTGCGCTGGCGTTTCGCCAAGACCAGCACCGGCACCCACGTCCTGGACCAGCTGAAAGGCCTTTTCGAGGCCGGCGGGCTGATCCTGGGCATCTGCAACGGCTTCCAGCTGCTGGTGAAGCTGGGGCTCCTGCCTGCCCTCGGCGGCCGCTACTTCGAGCGCCAGGTCTCGCTCTCGCACAACGACTCGGCCAGGTACGAGGACCGCTGGGTCACGCTCAAGGCCAACCCGGCCTCGCCCTGCGTGTTCACCAAGGGCATAGGCGTGCTGGAGGCCCCGGTGCGCCACGGCGAGGGCAAGATCGTGGCCCAGGACCAGGCCACCCTGGATGCGCTTGAGGCCGCCAACCTCGTGGCCCTGCGCTACATCGACCCCGCAACGGGCGAAGCCACCATGCGGTTCCCGGAAAACCCCAACGGCTCGGCCAACGCCATCGCGGGCCTGACCGACCCCACGGGCCGCATCCTGGGCCTCATGCCCCACCCCGAGGCCTACAACCACCCCTGCAACCATCCGGCCTGGACCCGCGGCGAGACCTCGCCGCTCGGCCTGACCCTGCTCGCGGCCGGGGTGCGCCACCTGAAAGCCGTCTAGGCTGTCATGGACCGCGCTGCCCAACCCGAATGCCCGCCGGGATATACCTGGCGAACGCTCATGGCCCTGGCCTATGACGAGGCCTGCGCTGCGGCGCGCGAGGACGAGACCCCGGTGGGCGCTGTGCTCGTGGCCGCGGACGGCACCGTGCTGGCCCGGGCCCACAACCGCAACATCAGCCTGAACGACCCCACGGCCCACGCCGAGGTTTTGTGCCTGCGCGAGGCCGGGCAAAAGCTCGGCAACCACCGCCTGACCGGCTCTGTGCTCGCCGTGACCCTGGAGCCCTGCCTGATGTGCGTGGGCGCGCTGGTGCATGCGCGGGTGGCGGGCATCGTGTTCGCCGCCCTTGACCCCAAGGCCGGGGCCCTTGTCTCCAATCTCGACGTACACACCCTGCCTTTTTTGAACCACCGGCCCTGGATTCTCCAGGGTGTGCTGGCCGAGGACTGCGGCGCGCTCATCAAGCGCTTCTTCCTGGCTCGCCGCAAGCCCGTCTGACCCCCTGCCCCCTTCCCCCAGCGCCTGTGTGCGCACAAACATCGATCTAGAGAAAATCATATAATTTTCTACATACTTATTTCATTGAACTAAATTTTACAGGCTGGATAGGCCCAAACACCAGACAGCGTGCGCGCCTGGCAGGACGCACGCTGTCTGGTGCTGGTCAGCTGGGGAAATCGGAGGGGGAAAATCGGGCCGGATTCAGGAAAAATCAGCCCGCGGGTCTGGGGAAATCAGGCCGGGTCAGAGGAAATATGGTTCCCCTGCTCAGAGAAAATCAGGATCAATGGCCGCCTTGCCGTTGTTCAACATGACCTTGAAGTAGCGCAGGGTGCGGTCGTCCACTGGCACGATGGGGAAGTTCTTGCGGCAGGCGTCGCACTGGGCCATGGCCGGACGCGTAGGCGCGATGAGCGTGACCTCGCGCGCGCAGTGCGGGCAGGGATACAGAAACACGATCTCCATGCCCATGGGGCGCACAGGCGTCAGCGGCTTGGTCATGCGGCTCTCCCATCTGATGGACTTGCGTCGGCGAACAGGCTGGCGCCGGTCATGCTGTCGGGCTGGGCCTGGCCCCAGGAGGCCAGGATGGTCGGGGCAATGTCGCCCAGCTTGCCGGGCCGGAGCGCCCGGCCGCCCTTGGGATCAATGTGCACGAGCGGCACCGGATTGGTGCTGTGGGCCGTCTGCGGCCCGCCCGAGGCGTCGAGCATCTCCTCGGCATTCCGTGGTCAGCCGTCAGGAACACCTGGCCGCCGTCAATGAGAAACGCCTCCACCAACCGGCCCACGCATTCGTCCACAATCTCGCAGGCGCTGATGGCCGCAGGGATGAGGCCCGTGTGCCCGACCATGTCCAGGTTGGCCAGGTTGCAGACGCAGAGGTCAAAGCCCCGGCGCCGTTCCAGCAGCTTCTCCGTGACCTCGCGGGCGCTCATCTCGGGCTTGTGGTCATAGGTCGGCACCTCGCGCGGGGAGGGAATCAGGACACGCTCCTCGCCCGGCACCGGTTCTTCCAGCCCGCAGTTGAGGAAGTAGGTCACGTGCGCGTACTTCTCGGTCTCGGCGATGCGCAGCTGCTTGAGCCCCAGACCGCTCACCACCTGGCCCAAAAACCCGTCTAAAGACTGCGGCGGCGAGGCCACGGCCAGGGGGAAGCTGGACTCGTACTGGGTCATGGTGGCGAACCCGGAGAGCCTGGGCCGCAAGGGCCGCACGAATTCCTTAAAGTCGTCCTCGAAGAACGCGCGGCTGATCTGCCGGGCGCGGTCTGCGCGGAAATTGAAGAAGAACAGGCCGTCGCCATCAGCGATGGTGCCGATGGGCCCCCCGTCTTGCCCGGCGACGAGGCAGGGTTTCACGAACTCGTCGGTCTCCCCGGCTGCATAGGCGCTCTCGACGGCCTCGCTGGCCGAGGCCACCAGCCGGCCCTGCCCGCAGGCCAGGGCCAGGTACGCGGGCTCGTTGCGCTCGTAATGCTTGTCGCGGTCCATGGCATAGTAGCGGCCCATGACTGTACTGATGCGGCCCAGGCCGATTGCGGCCAGCCTGGCTTCCAGCTGCTGCACGTAGCCCAGGCCGCTGGACGGCGGGGTGTCCCGGCCGTCCAAAAAGGCGTGGATGAAAACCTCACGCAGGCCTTGCCCCTTGGCCAGCTCCACCAGGGCGTGGATGTGGTTCTGGTGGCTGTGCACCCCGCCGTCGGACAAAAGCCCCATGAGGTGCAGCCGCCCGCTGCCAGCCTTGGCCCTGGCGCACAGGTCCAGCAGCGTGGGGTTGGCAAAAAAGCTTTTATCTTCAATGGCGATGTCGATGCGCGTCATGTCCTGGTACACCACGCGGCCCGCGCCGATGTTCATGTGCCCGACCTCGGAATTGCCCATGAACCCGCTGGGCAGGCCTACGGCGTGGCCCGAGCAGGCCAGCTGCGTGTGCGGATAGCGCGCGAAGAGCGCATCCAGGTTCGGGGTCCGGGCCAGGGACACGGCATTGCCCGACCCGCTCGGTGCGCAGCCGAAGCCGTCCAGAATAAGCAGCAGGGTCGGGGCCACGGTTTTCACTGGGGCGCCTCGACAGGCAGGCTCCAATCCACGCGGCTACCCTCGGACCACAGGCCCTCGATGTTGTAGAAGCGGCGCAGGTCTTCCTGAAAGATGTGCACCACCACGTCGTTGAAATCGAGCAGGACCCAGGTGCCGGTCTGCATGCCCTCCAGGCCCAGGGACGTGATGTGCTGCTCCTTGGCCAGGTGCAGCAGGGCGTCGGCCAGGGCCTGGGCATGGCGCTGGCCCTTGGCCGTGACCACCAGGAGCTGGTCGGTGATGGGGCAGATCCCGGTCACGTCGAGCAGCAGGA
>JANXYI010000194.1 GCA_025350085.1 Deltaproteobacteria bacterium | reverse complement strand
CTTTATCTTTGACAACTGCTTTGATAGTGCTTTGTAGTTGCCAATGAAGTAGAAATTCTTTGTTCTTCGAATAATATGAAAAGAAATGTCATATAGTGCATGGATGTGGTTTTTGAAAATATTAAATTCCTCGAATATGTCTGATCCCATTTGTCTGTGAAGTTCTAGAAACGCTGACCCACCATTTGCCAGCGATAGTCCTTGTTTGTCCTTGCGTACAGGCAAATCTGCATATAAATTTACCCCTTTTCGAGTCTCATCTCTCTCTTCATCGATAATTTCAATGTCATCTGATTCAATATTGTGCGATACTTTGCTGTAATCAACGGTTAATGTCATATGTAGCTCAGAGTCACATTCAGGGCACATGAATACCATTGGCTGGCGTTCCGCCAAACCAATTCCGACCCATATGTTAATCAAGTCGTCGCAGGACAAGCAGCGTGCAACATTATAGTTTAACATACCCATGCCCTTTTGATAAATATGTAGTATTCCTCGTGGTGCTCTTGAAGCTAATTGACTAACCCTACCCCCTCAACACCTCCATCAAATACTGCCCATAATCGTTCTTCAACATGCAGCAGGCCAGCTTCTCCAACTGCGCCGCGTTGATGTATCCCATGCGGAACGCGATCTCCTCCACGCAGGCGATGCGCAGGCTCTGGCTGTCCTGGATCATCTGCACGAAGTTGGCCGCCTTGAGCAGCGACTCGTGCGTACCCATGTCCAGCCAGGCCCAGCCGCGGCCGGTGAGTTCCACGCGCAGGTCGCCGCGCCCCAGGTAGGCGTTGTTCACGTCCGTGATCTCCAACTCCCCGCGCGCCGAGGGCTTGAGGTGCCGCGCGATCTCGACCACGTCGTTGTCGTAGAAATACAGGCCCGTCACCGCATAGCGCGACTTGGGCTCCTGCGGCTTTTCCTCGATGGAGAGCACCTTCTGGTTTGCGTCGAACTCAACCACGCCAAAGCGCTCCGGGTCTTTGACCGGGTAGGCGAAGATGATGCCGCCCTTTTTCAGCGCCGCGCATTTGCGCAGGATGCCGGACAGGCCCTGGGCGTGGAAGATGTTGTCGCCCAGCACCAGGCATACGCTGTCGCTGCCGATGAAATCCGCACCCAGGATGAAGGCCTGGGCCAGGCCGTCCGGGCTCGGCTGGGCCACGTACGAGAAGTTGAGGCCCAGGTCCGCGCCCGTGCCCAGCATCTCCTGGAAGCGCGGCAGGTCCGCGGGCGTGGAGATGACCAGGATGTCGCGGATGCCCGCCAGCATGAGCGTGGACAGCGGGTAGTAGATCATGGGTTTGTCGTACACGGGCAAGAGCTGCTTGCTGATGACCCTTGTCAGGGGGTGCAGCCGCGTGCCCGAGCCGCCCGCCAGGATGATGCCCTTCATTTCCGCTTGCTCCCTGGTGTTTGCTTGGCTGGCGCGGTTTACATCGCCCGCCGGGGTTGCTACTCTGGCGAAAGATATCCTGATTCCTGCGGCCCTGGCAACCGCCCCGGCCGCACCGGCCGCGCCCGGGTCGTCATTTGTCTTGAATCCGGCGCTAGCGACAGCGCAGGGGAGCCCCAATGTTCCTACGGTCCGGACCGCCGCTGTTGTTCATCTTCCTCCTGGTGGCGGTCTTCTTCGGCCTGTTCGTGTTCCTGCCCGTGAGCATCATGGCCACGGCCTTCGAGAAGCTGGGCTTGACCGGCACGCAGGGGCTCGTCGTGTTCATGGCCACTATCCTGGGCAGCGGGGTGAACCTCCCGCTCTTCCGCAGCACGCGGCTCGTACGTGGTGACCCGGCCCCGGCCAGCCGCTTCCTGCTGATGCGGCGCGTGCGCTATGGGCAGGCCCAGGACGACGGCCTGCTGCTCTCCGAGCAGGAGGTGGCGGTGAACGTGGGCGGCTGCGTGGTGCCCTGCCTGCTCTCGGCCTGGTTCCTCTGGCAGATGAGCGTCAGTGGCCATCTGGGCGGCTGGCTGGCGCTGGCCATCGTCATCTCGGCCCTGTGCTGCTACCTGCTGGCGCGGCCCACCGCGGGCGTGGGCATTGCCGTGCCCGTGCTGCTGCCCCCGGCCGTGGCCGCCATGACCGCCATCCTGCTGGCCCCGCACCTGCCCGGCCAGGAGTCCCTGGCCCCGCGCGCGGCATACATGGCCGGGACGCTGGGTACGCTCCTCGGCGCAGACATCCTGCACCTGCTGAACCGCCGCACCTGGGCCCTGCTCGATGCGCCGCTTCTGTCCATCGGCGGGGCAGGCACCTTTGACGGCATATTTCTGGCCGGAATCATCGCGGTCCTTTTGGCCTAGGAGAGCTGCCCCATGAGCGAGACCACCCTGCGCTTCTCGAAATCCACCGGCCAGACCCCGGGCCAGCGCTTTCTGCTTTTTGCCGGGCCGACCGGTTCCGCACCCCAGCCGGGCCTGGCCTGCGCGCATGCGGACGAGCCGCTGGCCCTCAGGCCCGGGCACCTGCTGCGCGGCGAGCAGGAGGAGCACCGGGTGCTGGGGCGGTTGTGGTGGCCGGGCCAGGCCCAGATGCCCGACGCCTGCTGCTGGCTGCTGGAGACGCTCATGCCTGCGCCCTCGGGTCAAAACGAGACGCGTACGCTCACTCTCGCGCGTGAGGGCTTTGCCCTGGCCTGGATCACCCTGTCCGACAAGGGTGCGGCCGGGCAGCGCGTGGATGCCTCGGGCCCGCTGGTGGAGGAACTGGTGCGCGCGGCCATGCCCGTGTCCCTCTCGCGCGGGTTCGTGCTGCCGGACGAGGAGCGCGGCCTGCGGGCTTTGCTCTCGCAGCTGGCGCTTATGGACGGCTTTGACCTCATCTGCACCACGGGCGGCACGGGCGTGGCCCCGCGTGACGTGACCCCGGAGGCCACGCTGGCGGTCATCAT
>JANXYI010000182.1 GCA_025350085.1 Deltaproteobacteria bacterium | reverse complement strand
CAAAAGGCGCCCCGCGGGGCGCCTTTTGCGTGGCCGAAATGGCCCAAGGGCTACCAGGTCTCGGTGCCTGGGCTGTGGTAATAGAACTCCACGCGCCTGTTGGCCGCCCGGCTGCCCTCGTCGATGACCGGCACCAGCGGCCGGGAATCGGCGTAACCTGCCGCGCGCATGCGCGTGGCCGCGATGGCGCCGCTGCCCTTGGCCAGGACGTAGCGCAGGCAGGCCGCGGCCCTGGCAGCGGAGAGCTCCCACTTGGAGGGGTACAGGCCGTTGCCGTTCTCCGCATCGTCCGTGTGCCCGCGGATGACCAGGTCGACCTTCTGGGCCAGCAGGATGGTGGACACGCCGTCGAGCAGCTTGGCGGCCTCGGGCTTGAGCACCGCGGAATTCTGGGCGAACATGACGGCGTTGTTCACCTGCATGAGCACCCCGGCGTTGTCCGAGGAGAGGCCCGAATTGTTCTGCACTTCCTGGTGCTGGGCGAGCAGCTCCTTCACCAGCATGGCCACCTCGTACTTGAGCTGGTCCTTTTCGGAGAGCTTCATCTCAGCCTGGCCGATCTTGGCGTCAGACGGGATGAACATGGCCGGGGACACGCCCTGCTTGATCTCAGAGGGGCTGCCCTGCTTGGTGTCCTTGAAGACAAAGGCCAGGGTTTCCTTCTGCTGCGGCTTGAGCGCCGCGATGAGCCACATGAGCAGGAAGAAGGCCATCATGGCCGTGACGAAGTCGGCGTAGGCCACCTTCCAGGACCCGCCGTGGTGGCCGGCATGCTCGCCGTCGCCCTTCTTCTTGATGATGACGGTGGTGCCGCCCTTATTTTTGGCCACCCTTCAGGGCTCCTTCCAGTTCTTCAAAGCTTGGGCGGGCCAGGCCGGACACGGCGCGGCGCGCAGCCTCCACCGCCAGCATGGGCGGGAAGCCGCTGGAGAAGCCCACCAGACCGGACTTGACCACCTCCAGCATGCAGTGGGTCTCCTTGACCTGGTACTCCAGGTTCTGGGCCATGGGCCCGGCAAAGCCGTAGCACATGAGGATGCCCAGGAACGTGCCGACGAGCGCCGCACCGATACTGTGGCCCAAAACCTCGGGCGGCTCGTTGATCTTGCCCATGGTCAGCACCACGCCGAGCACCGCGGCCACGATGCCCAGTCCCGGCAGGGAGTCGGCCACCTTGTTGATGGCGTTGGGCGTGTTGGACTCGTGCTTGTGCGAGGCCGCCATGTCGATGTCCATGACCGCCTCGAACTGATGGGGCTCGATGTTGCCGGCCAGCAGCACCTTGAAGTTGTCGCAGACAAAGTCGCGCACCTCGTGGTTTTTCAAGACCGAGGAGAAGTGCGCGAACACGGGGCTGGCGTCCGGCTTGTTCACGTGGGGCTCGATGGACACGATGCCGTCGCGCCGGGCCATGTTCATCAGCGTGTACAACAGGCCCAGGATGTCCAGGTAGGTCTGCTTGCTGGCCTCGGAGGCCGTGAAGACGCGCAGGGCCTTCTTCAGGGTGCCGAAGATGATGCTTTTGGGCGAGGCGATGAAAAAGGAGCCGATGGCTGCGCCGCCAATGATGAGCAGCTCGATGGGCTGCATGAGCACACCAAGGGGGCCGCCCTCGAGCAGATAGCCCCCGATGACGCAGCCGAGCACGACAAACACGCCGATGATCGCGAACATACCGTAGTGGTCTCCTCATGGCCCCCGGGATGGGTGGCCGCATCCGTCGTGCCGGGCTTAAGCGCCGCGGTCAGGACAAGGAATACTTATTGAATCAAGTCAGCCCGGTTTGTAAAGCATTCATTTGCATTAATCGCGTTACAAACAGTATTCCGAATAGTTAAACAGTCTTGAGACATTCTCGATACCCGATAAACGGCTGCTGGACACGGCCTGAAAACGTGATACGTAGAGCGGAATCAACCCCGGACCGCGCCGATGCGCTATCGGAGACGCCAATGAAGCAGATCCTGCTGGCCTGCGCCCTGTTGCTCCTTTTGCCCACGCGCCTGAGCGCCCAGGAAGCCAGGCCGGTGCGCCTCGTGGACCAGCAGAACGGCCGTGTTGTGGCCAGGCTCAAAAAAGACAGCGGCCCGTTTCCAGGCCGCCGTCAGTGTTTGCGTATGCGCGGGAGCCTAACGGCCCCCACACCACTGCCCTTTTACCACTGCATGGACCGTTTCACGGCCATGGCCTTGGCCTGCTCCTCGTAGGTGGCAAACCCGGCGTGGTGCATGGCGTCCTCCACGGTGAAGGTCCAGTTCCAGCTGGAGTAGATCACCGGCTTGTGGAAGGTGGCGCGGAAGTGCTCCATCTCCTGGCGGTAGAAGGACTCCTTGGGGTTCTCGATGTTGTCGCGCAGCTGCTCGCTGAAGCGGTCGAGCTCGCCCTCGTACCATTCCATGATGTCCTCGGCCGTGTTGTAGCGCTTGAGGATGTGGCCGTAGCCGTGCTCGTCGAGCAGGGCGCGCAGGCGGCCGAAGTGCTGCTCCTTGAGCCAGTCGCCCAGGCCGGACACCGGGATGTTCAGGGCCTCGACCTCGGCCATCTGGACCTTGGTCTTGCGGTAGGTGTCTGGCACCACGGAGGCCGAGTCGATGCCCGCGATGGCCACCAGCCCGCGCAAGATCTCGCTGTTGGACACGCCCTGGCCGCAGAAGCCGACCTTCTTGACGTACTTCTGGCCCGCGAAGATGGTCACCAGGATGGCCCAGATGACGGCCGGGTCCTCTTCGTCGTAGATGTGCTGCAGGCGTGAGTTGTCGCGGTCCGTGGCCAGCACCATCTGGGTCATGTCGTTGGAGCCGATGGAGAAGCCGTCCACCTCCTGCAGAAACTCCTTGCACAGGATGGCGTTCGAGGGAATCTCGGCCATGAGGATGAGCTTGACCCCGTCCTTGCCGGACTCGATGTTGTGCACCTGCTTGAGGTAGCGCTTCATGCTGCGCGCCTCTTCAAGGGTGCGCACAAAGGGCAGCATGATTTGCAGGTTCTTGCCGCCGAAGATGCCGCGCGCCAGCTTGAAGGCCTCGAGCTCCCAGTCGTGGATGTTCCGGGACACGCCGCGGAAGCCCAGCATGGGGTTGTCCTCGTGCTGCTCGAAAAGCAGGCCGCCCAGCAGGT
>JANXYI010000178.1 GCA_025350085.1 Deltaproteobacteria bacterium | reverse complement strand
GGCGCCGCCCGCGCCCAGCACCAGGGCGGAACTCAGTCCGGCCTGGTGCTGGGTGAGCGGGACTTTAATTCCAGCCACGTCCGTGTTGTCGCCCAGGAGCTGACCTTCGGCCCAGAACAGGGTGTTCACTGCGCCCACGCTCTGCGCGCGTACAGTGAGCCCGTCCAGGTAAGGCAGGACAGCCTCCTTGTGCGGGATGGTCACGCTCACGCCCTTGATGTGGCGCGCGCGCACCTCGGCCATGAAGGCCTTGAGCTTCTTCGGCTCCGTGGGCCAGGCCTCGTAGCTGCCGGGCAGACCACTTGTGCGCAGCCCCCAGTTGTGCAGGAGCGGGCTCTTGCTGTGGCCCAGCGGCCAGCCGATGATCCCGTACGGGGCTGTCACGCAGGCGTCTACTTCTTCGGCGCAGCGGGCTTCTTGACCGCGGGCTTCTTGGCCGCGGGCTTCTTCACAGCAGGCTTCTTCACAGCAGGCTTCTTCACGGCAGGCTTCTTGGCGGCCGGCTTGGCCGGGGCCTTGGCCGGGGCCTTCGCAGGGGCCTTGGCAGGAGCCTTGGCCGGGGCCTTCGCGGGAGCCTTGGCCGGAGCCTTGGCCGGGGCCTTCGCGGGAGCCTTGGCCGGAGCCTTGGCAGGGGCCTTGGCCGGAGCCTTGGCAGGAGCGGTCTTCTTGGCCTTTTCGAGCTTCTTCATCGCGTACTCCGCGCCGGTGCGCAGTGCTGTGACGTTGATTGCCACGATCTTGGCTGCCATAACCTCTGCCAGACAATCCTCCACGGTGGACAGGCGGACGATGCCCGTGGCCGCCACATAGGCCCCGAGCATGACCGTGTTCACCGCGCGCGGATTGCCGACCTTGTCGGCCAGTTCATTGGCCGGTACAAGCACACTCCTGATGCGATCGCCCCGCTCCACCAGGCCCTCGTCCACGAGGGAGGAGTTGACGATCTGGATGCCGCCGTCTTTCAGCCTGGGCTGGAACTTGTCCAGGCTCGGACGGTTCATGATGATGAGGCTCACTGGATGCTCAATGATCGGCGAGCCGATCTCGTCGGACGAGAGCACCACCGTGCAGTTGGCCGTGCCGCCGCGCATCTCCACCCCGTAGACCGGGATGTAGGTCACGTTCAGCTTCTCGCGCATGGCCGCATAGGCCAGCAGGTTGCCGATGAGCAGCACGCCCTGGCCGCCGAACCCGGCCATGATCACGTCAAGGTATCTGCTGCTCATTTGCCTTCTCCTGCTCCGATTAACGACCCGCAGGTGCCGTCGCCTTCCAGCTCCTTGTACACGCCCAGCGGGAAGTACGGGATCATCTCCTCGGTGATGCGCTTGTTGGCCGCCACCGGGCTTAAGCGCCAGTTGGTGGGGCAGCCGGACAAGAGCTCCACGAAGCCGAAGCCCAGGCCCCTGGTCTGCGCCTCAAAGGCCTGGCGCATGTACTTCTTGGCCTGCCTGATGTTCTTCACGCTGTCCAGGCTGCCGCGCGCGCAAAACGCCGTGCCGCCCAGCTGGCTGATGATCTCGGCCATGCGGATGGGCGAGCCCTCGCGGTCCTTGCAGCGGCCGCCCGGGCAGGTGGTGGTCTTCTGGCCGATGAGCGTGGTCGGGGCCATCTGGCCGCCGGTCATGCCGTACACGGTGTTGTTCACGAAGACCACGCTCAGGCGCTCGCCGCGGTTGGCCGCGTGCATGATCTCAGCCATGCCGATGGAGGCCAGGTCGCCGTCGCCCTGGTAGGTGAAGACGAACCTGTCCGGCCGGGCGCGCTTGATGCCCGTGGCCACGGCCGGGGCGCGGCCGTGCGGCGATTCCACGGTGTCGACCTGGATGTAGTTGTACAGAAACACGGAGCAGCCGATGGAGCTGGCGGCGATGGTCTTCGGCGCCAGGTCCATCTCGTCCAGCAGCTCGGCCACCAGGCGGTGGGCAATGCCGTGGTGGCAGCCGGGGCAGTAGTGCGTGGCGCGGTCGGCCAGGGACCGGGGCCTGCTGAAGGCCAGCTCCTCGCCGGTCTTGTCGGCCTGGGCCAGAAGCGCGCTTTGGGCCTTGGGCATGGTTA
>JANXYI010000171.1 GCA_025350085.1 Deltaproteobacteria bacterium | reverse complement strand
TTCTCTTCCCAGGTGAGGGCGTTGCGGCCGTTCACCTGGGCCCAGCCGGTGATGCCCGGGGGCACCTCGTGGCGGCGCGCCTGCTCCGGCGTGTAGCGCGGCAGGTACTGCATGAGGAGCGGCCTGGGCCCGACCAGGCTCATGTCGCCCGCGAGCACGTTGAACAGCTCCGGCAGTTCATCCAGCGACGTACTCCTCAAAAACCGCCCGAAGGGCGTCAGGCGCTCGGCGTCCGGGCCGCTGCCCTCGCGCATGGTGCGGAATTTCAGGATGAAGAAACTCTGGCCGCGCAGGCCGGGCCGCTGTTGCCGGAAGAACACCCCCGGGCCGAGGCTGAGGCGCACGGCCAGGGCCACGGCCAGGAGCAGGGGCGCGAGCAGGACCAGGCCGGGCAGCACCAGGGCCAGGTCCAGCAGCCGCTTGGCCGTCACCGGTTCTCCCCGGAGTCATTGCCCATGACCGGGGCCCGGCCCAGGCCCAGGGCCGCGAGCATGTCGCGCACCACGAGGCCTGCGGCGAATTTCTCCTCGGCCAGGCGTCGGCCGGCCGCGCCCATCTGCGCGATGAATTCCGGTTCCTCGACGAACCGGGCCATGGCCCGCATGAGCGCGCCGGGCTCGCAGGGCGGCACCAGGAAGCCGGTGACGCCCTCCTCCACGGTCTGCCTGCAGCCGGGCATGTCCGTGGTGATCACCGGCCGGGCCATGCTCATGGCCTCCAGCACAGAGCGCGGGGTGCCCTCGCGGTAGTGGCTGGGCAGCACGAAGACGCTGGCCTCGGAAAGATGCGGCCGCACGTCGCTCACGGGGTCGAGCACCTCCACCACGCGCTCGAGGCGCCAGCGGCGCAGCGTGTCCGCGGGCACGCCGTCCGGGCCGGAGTCCAGCGGGCCGAGCAGGCGGCACACGGCCTGGGGATGGCGCTGCTTGAGCAGGCGGCAGGCCTCGACATACACGCCCGCGCCCTTGGACCACAGGAGCCGGGCCATGAACAGAAAGATGGGCGCGCCGGTCTTTGGATCGGCCAGCACGGGCTCGGCCGGGGCAAAGTGCGCAAGGTCCACGCCAGACCCGGCCACCACGGCCACGCGCTGTCCCTGGCCGGTAATCCCAAGGCTGGCGAAGAGGTCGCGGTCGTCCGGGTTCTGGAAGATGACCACGCGGTTGTTCCCCAACGCCTTGCGGCACAGGCGCACCACCAGCTCGGACAGCAGGCGGCGGCAGCTCGGGATGCCGCCCGGCAAAGCCTCGGCCCTGGCGCCCTGCTCCAGGCCCCCGAAGGCGTAGCCCAGGCCGGTGATGAGCGAGGCCATCGTGGGCGGCACCTTGGCCCCGCGCGCGGCCCACCTGAGGGCGATGGACCCGTAGATCACGGGCTTGATGGTGTAGGCCAGCACCAGGTCGGGCTTGAGCTCCCGGAACTCCTGGCGCAGGGCCAGCAGGGTGCGCACGTCCCGGCAGGGATTCACCCCGCCGCGCTCCAGGGGGTAGCGCACCAGCTCGATGCCCATGGCCCGCAGCGCAGCGGCCGTGTCCGGCACACCCGTCTCGCCCTTCTCATCCGGCGGGGCCAGGGCAATGACCTTGTGCCCGAGCTCCACCAGGGCGGCGAGCAGCGGCCCACGAAAGTTCACCAGGGACGGGGCATATCCGGCGACGACGACGATGCGCATGGGTTTCTCCTACCCCGAAATCCCGAAGGTTTCCAGCCAGGACTGGAACACCAGCACGGGCCAGAGCCGGTACTGGCGGTTGAAGCGGCCGGACTGGTGCTCGGAGAAGGCCTCGGCCACGGGCGCGGGCGCAAGATAGCCTTCGCGCTTCAGCCGGACTGGATCAATGAGCCCGGCGGCCCAGTCCTTCAGCTCTCCGCGCAGCCAGGCGTCGAGCGGTACGCCAAAGCCCATCTTGGGCCGCTCCCACAGTCCGGGCGGGACATAGCGCGAAAGCAGCCCGCGCAGGGCCTGCTTGCCCTGGCCGCCGCGCACGCGCATGGACCCGGGCAGGCTCCAGGCGAACTCGGCCACGCGGTGGTCCAGAAAGGGCGCGCGCGCCTCCAGGCCCACGCTCATGCTGGCGCGGTCGACCTTGGTCAAGATGTCCTCAGGCAGGTACCAGGCCGTGTCCAGGTACTGCAACCAGGGGCCGGAGCCCTGCGGGCAGAGCTCCCTGTCGGGCCAGGAGCCGGGCTGGCGCAAGGCCCAGGAGGCCTCGCCCACGCCGGGCACAAGCAGGCCAGGGTCGGGCCAGGCCGAAACAAGGGCCGCGTAGAAGGCCGGGGGCACCCGCGCAGGCAGGGCCTGGGCCAGCTTGTGCAGCTTCTCGCCCGGCAGGCGCTGGCGCGCATGGGCCGGGAGGATGGGCGCCAGGGCCGCGAAGACCCTGTCCCAGGCCTGGGGCGACAGGGAGTGCAGCAGCCCGGCCAAGGCCGTGCGCAGGCCCCTGGGCAGCCCGGCCAGCCGCGCCCAGAGCCTGGGTGCATGGACGTGGCGGTTGTACCCGGCGAAAAGTTCATCCCCGCCGTCGCCAGACAGGCAGACCGTGACCTGCTGGCGCGTAAGCTCGGCCACCAGCCGCGTGGGCAGAAGCGAGGCGTCGGCAAAGGGCTCGCCTGCGATGCGCATGAGCTTCGGCACCAGGGCCAGGGCATCCGCAGGCCGGGCCACAAGGGTCGTGTGCTCGGTTCCCAGGTGCCGGGCCACGGCCTCGGCCTGGGCCGACTCGTCGTAGGCCGCCTCGCTGTAGCCGATGGTGAAGGTGCGGACCTTGCCCGCCCCATTCAGGGGCGCCTGCTCGGCCATGAGCGCGGCCACAAGCGAGGAATCGATGCCGCCGGACAAGAGCGCGCCCAGGGGCACGTCGGCAACCATCTGGCCGCGCACGCTCTGGCGCAACAGGCCCAAGAGCGCCTCCTGGGCCTCGGCCTCGGAACCGGCAAAAGGCGAAGCCAGCCCGGCCTCCACCACGTCCGCCAGCGACCACCAGGCCCGGGGCGCGGGCAGTTCACCGGTGAGGTCCGCCAGGCGCACCGTCAGCAGATGCGCGGCCGGGAGCTTGCGCACGCCGTCCAGGATGCTGTGCGGGGCAGGCACGCAGGACAGGCGCAGATACAAGGCCAGGCTCATGCGGTCCACGCGGGCCGTGAACCCCGGCGCAGCCATGAGGCCCGGCAGCTCCGAGGCGAAGAGGAATAGTCCCTGATTCAGGGCATAGTACAGCGGCTTCTCGCCCAGGCGGTCGCGGGCCAGGGTCAGCGTGCGCTCGCGCAGATCCCACAGGGCCAGGGCGAACATGCCGACCACGCGCTTCAATCCCTCTTCCGGACCCCACAGGGCCAGGGCTTCGAGCAGGATCTCGGTGTCCGAATGCCCGCGCCAGACGATGGCGCTGCGGCCGGAATAGGTCCGCGCGGCCTCGATCTGCGCGCGCAGGCTGGCGTGGTTGTAGACCTCGCCGTTGTAGCTGAGGGCATAGCGGCCGCAGTGGCTGAGCATGGGCTGGCGGCCCTCACGCGAGAGGTCCAGGATGGACAGGCGGCAATGGCCCAGGGCCAGGTTCCCGGCCGGGTCGGCCCAGAGGCCAGAGTCGTCCGGCCCGCGGTGGCTGAGCGCCCCGGCCATGCGGCCGGCCGCCTCGGCCAGTTCCGGAGGAGCGAGGACGCCGGTGGCGTCGAGTATGCCTGCGATGCCGCACATATGCGCGTATCCCTAGCAGTTCGCGCCAGGGGTGGCAATGCGCACAGGCTCTCGGGCTCGCGGGCAACTGCCCCGTCTTTACAGCTGTCCCGGCCAGGGGGTAGACAGACGCGGTCACAGAATATCGCGCGCGCTCACCACCCTGGAGGTCCCCCCAATGGAAACAGCACTCACGGCCTGGCTCCTGTACATCGGCACCGGGGCCTTTGCCGGAATCCTGGCCGGGCTCCTCGGCGTGGGCGGCGGGCTGGTCATCGTGCCCATGCTCAACTTCGTGTTCACGACCCAGGGCCAGCCAGCGGCCTACATCCAGCACCTGGCGCTCGGCACCTCGCTCGCGAGCATCATGTTCACCTCGGTGTCCTCCTTGCGCGCGCACCACCAGCACGGGGCCGTGGTCTGGCCCTTTGTCCGGGCCATCACGCCGGGCATCCTCGTCGGCACCTTCCTGGGCTCCAAGGTGGCGGCGCTTCTGTCCACGCGCTTTCTGACCGGCTTCTTCGTGGTCTTCCTGTTCTACGTGGCCGCGCAGATGATCCTGAACATCAAGCCCAAGGCCTCGCGCCAGGCGCCGGGCAGCCTGGGCATGTTCGGCGCAGGCAGCGTCATCGGCGGCATCTCAAGCCTGGTGGGCATCGGCGGCGGCACCATGAGTGTGCCCTTCCTGACCTGGTGCAACGTGCCCCTGCACACCTGCATCGGCACCTCGGCCGCCATCGGCTTTCCCATTGCCGTGGCCGGGGCAGCCGGATACTTCGTCAACGGCCTGTCCGCCCCGCTGCCCGGGCTCTCCGAGGGCTATGCCGGGTTCATCTACCTCCCGGCGCTTTTCGGCGTGGCCGCCACGAGCATCCTCACCGCGCCGCTGGGCGCAAAGCTGGCCCACAGCCTGCCCGTGAGCAAGCTCAAGAAGATCTTCGCCTGCCTGCTCGTGATCATGGGCAGCAAGATGCTCTACGGGATGTTCTAGCCCAGGCCGGTCAGGTCAGAACAGCGATCAGGCTTCCAACTCAGGCCGAGCAGTTCATTCTGCCGAAGGGGTTGGCGAACTGCTC
>JANXYI010000164.1 GCA_025350085.1 Deltaproteobacteria bacterium | reverse complement strand
ATGGGGGCGATGGGGGGGACGAAGGGGAAGCAGGCAGCGGGGCAAGCTGTTGCGCCCATGCCCACGGGTGAGCGCCATCGGCAGGGCCCAAGCAGGGCTCGCCCACTGAAACCAGGGCAACAGGCGGCGGCTATAAAAAATCCGGCCGCCACTCCGGTCGCCACTCCGGCCCAAGGGCCTCGGCCTTGCGCCGCAGATCCTCGACCAGCCTCTGGCGGTCCTGCTGGGCCAGGTCCGCGATCTCCCGACGCGGGTGCAGCCGCTCGATCTTGGCCATGTTGCCGTAAGAGCTGGCCGCGGCCCTGGCGCTCTGCCGGGCCTGTTCGCCCGAGCGCCGCGCGTGGCGCACGGTCAGGTGCCCCTGGTACACGGCCGGGCGGCCCTTGAGGTTCAGGCGCAGGTCGTGCTCCAGGTCGTCGAACTGCGAGGGCGAGAGCCCGATGTCGAACCCGCCGCAATCGGCCAGGACCCTGGTGCGGAACAGATGGCAGCACCCCGTGACCGAGACGCAGGGCCGCAGATAGTCGAACTGGCCGTAATCCGGCTCCAGCAGATGCAGATCCGAGAGCTCAACACCATTGCCCTGCCCGATTGTTTTGGCCCCTCCGGCCGAGCCGGGCCGGATGTGCAGGTCCGCGTTCTGGATGACCACGGGGTTGTCCGCGTCCACGACCTTGCAGCCGTAGACCCCGGCCCGGGGATAGGCCGCGACCGCGGCTCCCAGCCGGGAGAGCCAGTCCGGCGGCGGCAGGGCGTCGTCGTCCAGATAGGCCGCAAAGCGGCAGGCCGCCACAGCAGGCAGGCTGGCCAGCCAGTTGCGGGCCACGGGCGCGCCCGCGTTCACCGGCAGGTCAATGCGGCTCATGCGCTCCGTGCCGACGCGGTCCTGCCAGGCGGAAACCACCCCGGCCGTGTCGTCCGTGCTGCCGTTATTCAGGACAAAGACGTGCGCCCCGTCCAGGTCCGAGCCGAACACGGCCGCGAGGGTGGCGTCCAGCGAGGGGGCCTTGTTCCAGGTGTACAGCAAGACCGCCAGCGGGCCGTCCAGGGGGCGCCGGGCCGCATCCAGGCCCAGGGCCACATCGTGGGCCCGGAGCAGCAGGCTGGCGTTCCACGGGCGCAGGTGTTGCGCGGCCAGCCAGGCGTCCAAGGCCGCCTTTCGCTCGCCCAGGCGCAGCAGGCACTCGCCCAGGCGCCAGCGGGCCACGGGCAGCGGCAGCGCGGCGCAGACTGCGGCGTACTCCGCGCGCGCCTGCTCGAAATCTCCGTGCAGGAACAGGGCATTGCCCAGCGCCAGCCGCCGCAGGGGGTCGGCCTCCGTGGGCCAGGGCGGGGTGAGCAGGTCCGCGGCCCAGGCCGCCCGGCCGCCCCGCCAGGCCAGATCCAGGGCCAGCCGCAGCAGGCGGGGATTGCCGGGGTCCGGGCCCAGGGCGCTGGCCACGGCCGCGCAGGCGCGCTCCGGGTCGTTGCCTTTGGCCAGACGTTCGCAACCCTCGGCAGCAGAAGCTGTGCCGACCTGACAGCGCAGGGCGTCCAGCGCCCTGCCCAGCGGCCCGGAACGCAGGTCCGGGGCCAGGGTGAGCAGCTGCCCGGCCAGCTCGTCATCCAGGGGGTCGGCCTCAAAGGCGGCCAGCAGGAGGTCAAGGCCCAGCGGCCGCAGCAGGGCGGCATCGACCTGCGCATCGGGCTGTGCATCGGCCTGCGCACCGGGCTGTGCTCCGGCCTCTGCACCGGGCCCCGCGGCCAGGCAGAGCCGGGCCAGGCGCAGGAGGTGCAGCTTGCCCGAGCCGCCGACGCACAGCCCTTCAAGCACCGGTGCAGGCAGGCGCTCCCAGGCGAAGTCCATGCTGTCTCCTTTATCCGGCTGCGCCTTGACAATCCACGACCGCGCCGGATACTCGCAAACTCTACAAACATCGCATAAAATCGCACAAGCAGGCAAGACCCCAAATGCTGGAACCATCCCTGGCCATAGTCATCCTGCACTACGGCCCCGCAACCCGCACCGCCGCCCTGCACGCTCAGCTCACCGCGAGCGACGCGCCCTGGCGCGGGCAGGTCCGCGTCCTGGACAACGCCTCGCCCGAGCCCTTTCCAGACGCCTGGACACGCACCCAGCAAAACCTCTACTGGGCCGGGGCGCTGGAGTACGCGCTCAAGGTCTGCGGGGAGCAGGGGGCGTCGCACCTGTGGTTTCTCAACAACGATCTGCTCTTTGATTCGCCCGCCCCGCACATTGAGCGGGCCTGGACCAGGCTCGCGCACATCGAGAAGGAACTCGGCCGCGTCGGTGTCTACTCCCCCTCGACCCTGGTCAACCCCTACCACGCCCAGATGGTGCAGCGGCCGGGCTCGCAGTGGCGCAGGGCAGCCTATGTGGACGGCATTGCCCCGCTCCTTCGCCTCGACTGCGTGCGCGAGCTCGGCGGGCTCGACTGCGCTGGCAACGAGTTTGGCTACGGCGTGGACGCCTGGCTGTCGTGGCGGGCGCACCAGGCCGGCTGGGGCGTGGTCGTGGACGACCAGGTCGTGGTCCGGCACCGGTACCATTCCACCGCCCGGGAGCAGGAGGGCTTTCTGTCCAGGGCTGCGGCCGCAGAGGAACCCTACATGGCCGCCCGGTTCGGGCCGGACTGGCGCGCCGCGCTCAAGGCACTGCAGACCCAGGCAGCCGTGGCGCCCCCGGCCGTCGGCCCTGTCCATCCGACTGGATGATGCGGGCCGGAAGATGACCGAACGACGTGGGCCGGTCTCCTCCCGCTCAAGCAGGATTTGACGGACCAGCACTGCGCGGAGTAAATGGAACAATTACGCCGTGGCTCTGCCCCGGTTTCAGGCGTTGCAGGCCTCAATGAACACAGACCACCATCGCGGCACGCTCACCCGGCCGCCCTTCTCCAGCGGGGAGACGCAATGCTGAAGCGGCTCACGCCCTTCCTCGGCCCCGCCCTGGCCCTGGTCCTGCTCGCCGCAGCGGGCTGGGCGCTCTCGACGCAGCTGGCCGGGCACAGCATCCAGGAGATCGTGGACATGCTCGTCCACGAGACCGACCGCGACCTGCTCCTGGCCTTCGGGCTCACGGCCGTGAACTTCGCGGTGCTCGCGGGCTACGACATCCTGGCCCTGCGCTACATCGGCCACCCGCTGCCGCACCTGAAGGCGGCCTTCGCCTCGTTCGCGGGCAACGCCTTTAGCAACACCATCGGCCTCTCCACCCTGGCCGGCAGCTCCGTGCGCTACCGCCTGTACACCTCCTGGGGCCTGACCCCGGGACAGATCGCCAAGATCGTGGTCTTCACCACCCTCACCCTGTGGCTGGGGCTCTTCTCCATCGGCGGCATCATCTTCACCGTGCGGCCCCTGCCCCTGCCCGACTGGATCAGCCTGCCCTTCCACACCACCCGACCACTCGGCCTGATCCTGCTCATTCCGCCCTGCCTCTACCTCCTGGCCGCGTCCCGCAAGGAGTCGACCTGGCGCATCGGCCGCTTCGAGCTGCTGCTGCCGCAATTTCCGAGCGCGCTCGTCCAGGTGGCCGTGGCCTCTCTGGACTGGGCGCTGGCCGCGGCGGTGCTCTACGCGCTGCTGCCGCCCTGGGCCAACGTGACCTTCCCGCTGGTGCTGGGGGCCTTCCTGCTCGGCCAGATCGCCGGACTCGTCAGCCAGGTGCCCGGCGGCCTCGGCGTGTTCGAGTCCTGCCTGATCTTCCTCTTGACTCCGCGCATCCCGGCGCCCGCGCTCTTTGCCGCGCTGGTGTTCTACCGCCTGGTGTACTACGCCGCGCCCCTGGCCCTGGCCTCGGCGCTGCTCGGCGTCCGCGAAACCATCGCCGCCAAGAAGACCCTCAAGGGCATCCTGGCCTTTCTGGCCGACTGGCTCCCGGTGCTGGCCCCGCGCCTGCTGTCCGGGACCACCTTTGTGGCCGGAGTGGTGATGCTCTTCTCCGGCGCCACCCCGGCCGTGTCCTCGCGCCTGGAATGGCTGCAGGACTTCCTGCCGCTGGGCGTGCTGGAGGTCTCGCACTTCATGGGCAGCCTGGTCGGCCTGGGCCTGCTCATCCTGGCGCGCGGCCTGCACAAGCGCCTGGACGCCGCCTATTACGTCACCGCCGTGGTGCTGTTCGTGGGCATCATCGCCTGCCTGCTGAAGGGCCTGGACTACGAGGAGGCCTTCTTCCTCTCCGTGCTGCTGCTGGCGCTGCTGCCCTGCCACAAGCTGTTCTACCGCAAGGCCTCGCTCTTGTCCGAGGGCTTCACCGCGGGCTGGATCGCGGCCACGGTGCTGGCGCTGGGCTCAACCATTCTGCTGGGCGTCATGGCCTACGGCGACGACGCCCTGGACCGCCAGCTGTGGTGGGTCTTCACCTTCGAGGACGAGCCCAGCCGCTTCATGCGCGCCACAGTGGGCACGCTGGTGGCCGTGGTCTTCGTGGCGGGCCTCAGGCTCATGCGCTCGGCCCGGCCGCGCTACGCCCCGCCATGCGAGGGCGACATCGAGACCGTGCGGCAGCTGGTGCAGCGCTCGCCGAACACCTTTGCCCACCTGGCCATGCTGCGCGACAAGAGCTTTCTGGTGAGCCAGGACAACACGGGTTTTCTCATGTACGCCGTGGCGGGCAAGAGCTGGGTCTGCATGGGCGACCCCGTGGGCCCGCCCGCCGCGCGCGAGGAGCTGGCCTGGCGCTTCCGCGAGATGGTCGACCTCTATGCCGGGTGGACGGCCTTCTACCAGGCGGGGAAAGAAAATCTGCCGCTGTATCTCGACCTCGGCCTGACCATCGTCAAGATCGGCGAGGAGGCCCGGGTGCATCTCCCGGAGTTTTCCCTGGCCGGGCAGACGCGCAAGGGCCTGCGCTACACGCGCAACATGATCGAGAAGGAAGGCTGCGTCTTCGAGGTCGCGCCGGTCTCCGCCACGCGTGGGCTGCTGCCCGAGCTGAAAAGCGTTTCCGACGCCTGGCTGGCGTCGAAAAACGCGCGCGAGAAGAAATTCTCCCTGGGCTTCTTCAGCGCGGAGTACCTGGAGGACTGCCCCATCGCCCTGGTGCGCCGCGAGGGCAAGATCGTGGCCTTTGCCAACATCTGGGACTGCCTGGGCCGCGAGGAGCTCTCGGTGGACCTCATGCGCTACGCCCCGGACGCGCCCGCGAGCGTCATGGAGTTTTTGTACATCATGCTCATGCTCTGGGGCCGCGAGCAGGGCTACCAGTGGTTCAACCTGGGCATGGCCCCCTTCTCCGGCCTGGAACGCCACGTGCTCGCGCCCACCTGGACGCGCCTGGGCGGCCTGCTGTACAGTTACGGCGGACAGCTGTACAATTTCCAGGGCCTGCGCCGCTTCAAGGACAAGTTCGATCCGGTCTGGGAGTCCAAGTACCTGGCCTGCCCCGGCGGCACCGTGCCGCCGCGCGTACTGGCCAACATCGCCACCCTGGTCTCGGGCGGCATGCGCGGAGTCATCGCCAAATGAAAAAAAGCCTCGCGGCCCTCCTGGCAGCCATTGTCCTGCTCTGCGCCTGCTCCAAGCCCGAAAAGGCCCCGGAAAAGCTCAGCTTCGGCGTGTTCGGGGAGGTGCTCATCTACCGCAACGCGGCCGAGCCCGGCCGCGCCGTGCTGCTGCTCTCCGAGGGCCCCTGGGACGAGCGGTCCGACCGCGCCGCCCGGGCCATGGCCGACATGGACGCCACCGTGGTCGGCATCGACACCAGCCGACTCATCATGCCCCTGCGCGAGCGCGCCGAGGGCTGCTTCTACCAGGCCTGGGAGTTCGAGGGACTGAGCAAGATCGTGCAGAAGACACTGGGGTTCAAGGGCTACCACCAGCCCGTGCTGGCGGGCTTCGGCGAGGGTGCGGGCGTGGCCTACGCCACCTTTGCCCAGGCCCCCAAGGAGACCTTTGCCGGGGCCATCACCCTGGGCTTTACGCCGCGGCTGGCCATCGGCAAGCCTTTCTGCGCGGCCAACGGGCTTTTGTTCGACAACGCCACAGGGGCCGCACCCGCCGTCATCTTCCAGCCCGTCGCCAAACCCTTCGGCTCCCTGGTGCTGCTCCAGGGCGGCCAGGACGACGTTTTCAGCCCGGACGAGGCCAAGGCCTTTGCCAGCCAGATCGCGCGCGCACGCGTGGTGGAGCTCCCGGGCCAGGGCCGGACCTTCAGCGAACCCGGCCAGTGGCGCACGGCCTTCCGGGAGGCGCTGGACGCCATCGTCCCGGCCAAGGCGGGCCAGTCCAAGGGCACGGGACTGTTTGGCGCCAAGGCTGGTGTCGACGACCTGCCCCTGGTGGAGCTGCCCGCGCAGAGGCCCGGCAAGACGCTGGCGGTCATCGTCACCGGCGACGGCGGCTGGGCCGGCATCGACCAGCAGATCGGAGGCATCCTGGCCGAGCACGGGGTCTCTGTGATTGGCTTTAATTCCTTGAAATATTTCTGGAACGTGCGCGAGGCCGACGAGATGGCCCGGGACCTGGAGCGCACGCTGACCCACTACGCCAGGAAGTGGGGCGCGGAGCGCTTCATCGTGGTCGGCTACTCCATCGGCGCAGACGTCCTGCCCTTCATGGCCGGGCGCATGAGCGAGCGTACCCGGTCCAAGCTGGCCGTGGTGGCCATGCTCGGGCCCGGCACGCATACGGAGTTCGAGTTCCGCCTGTCCAACTGGCTGACCGAGGAGAACCGGCCCGAGGGCCACGCCCTGATCCCGGAGATGCCCAGGCTGGCCAAGACCCCGGTGCTGCTCGTCTGCGGCAGTGATGAAGAGGGCACCCTGTGCCAGAACTACAAGGCGCCCAACGTGAAGCAGCTGGTCCTGCCGGGCGGGCACCACTTCAACAATGAATACACGCACATCGCCCTGACCATCCTGCGCGAGGCTGGCATCGCGGTGCAGGACTAGCCTTAAGGAACATGACGTGAGCGCGCCCAGCCCAAAACCCAGCCGCCTGGCGTACATCGACAACGTGCGCATCTTTTTGTCCCTGCTCGTGGTGGCGCACCACGCGGGCCAGCCCTACGGCAGCGAGGGCTGGTGGCTGTTCCAGTCGCCCCTGCACTCCGACTGGATCGCGCTGTTCTTCGGCGTCAACGAGGCCTTCTTCATGGGCCTGTTCTTCCTCATGGCCGGGTTCTTCCACCCCGGCAGCCTGGACCGCAAGGGGCCGGGCCGCTTCGTGCTCGACCGTTTGTGGCGCTTCGGCGTGCCCATCGTGGTCATGGTGCTGGGCATCACCCCGGTCTTCATCTACTCCCACGAGGTGCTCTTCAAACACCTGCCGGCCATCGGCTACCCGGACTTTTTCTCCGGCGTGTACCTGGGCCTCACTGACCGGCCCGCTCTCTGGCCCGGGCCGAATGGGCCGAACTTCGAGTTCATCCACCTCTGGTTCATCGAGAACCTGTTCATTTACGGCGGCGTGTACGCCCTGTACCGCTTCCTCGCTGGGCCCCGCGACAGCGCGCCCGCCCAGCGCCCCACCCAGCCTGTGGAGGGGCCCATCGCCACAGCC
>JANXYI010000159.1 GCA_025350085.1 Deltaproteobacteria bacterium | reverse complement strand
TCTGGTGGATCTGGAGCGGCTGGCGAATACAAACAGCGCATGCCCGGATTGACGGGCAGCGGGGCAAGGAGGCTTTCCATGAAAATCACGCTGCGGAAAAAGGTGCTGGGCCTGATCTTCGTCTCCGTGCTGGTGACGTCGCTCATCATCACCTGTGTTTCCGCCATGAACATCATTGCCCGCGGCAACGAGCGGGTCAAGCAGTTCCAGGAAACCCTCGTGTCCGAGCGCAAGCAGCAGATCAAGGGCTACGTGGAGATGGCCGTGAAGGTCGTCGAGCACCTGCCGTCCAAGGAGGTGGGGCCCACCGTCCACATCATGCGCTACGGCGACAAGGGCTATGTCTGGCTCCAGACCTACAGCAACGTCTTCGTCGCCCACCCGGACCCGCGCCTGGAGGGCACGGACCAGTCCAACCTCAAGGACCCCAACGGCGTCTACATCGTCCGGGAGCTCTCCAAGCTCTGCCGCGACAACGGGGAGGGCTTTCTCTACTATTCGTGGAAGCTGCCCGGCCAGGAGACCATGCGGCCCAAGCTCTCCTTTGCCAAGGGCGTGCCCGGCAGGGATCTGATCGTCGGGACCGGCCTGTACATCGACGACATCGACCTTGAGGTGGCCAAGGAACGGGATCGGATCAAGCAGGATGTCTTTCTCACCATCGCCATGCAGCTGGGCATCGCCATGGCCGTGTCGGTCCTGCTCCTGGTTTTTGCCACCTATTTCGTCAACCGCTTCATCACCGGCCCGCTGGAGGCCATCTCCAAGGCCATGAAGGAGTTCAACAACGATCTGACCATCACCGTGCCGGTGACCACCGACGACGAGGTGGGCGAACTGGCCGGCTGGCTCAACGAGCATATCGCCAAGCTCCATGAGGTCATCCGCATGGTCTCCGAGGTCACGGGCGAGCTCCATGCCCACGCCGGGACCATCTCCGGCACCATGAACCAGCAGTCCAGCTTCGCGGCCGAGCTTTCCAGCTCGGTGGCCGAGATGACCTCGACCATGGAGGAGTTCTCCTCCACGGCCAGCCAGATCGCCCAGCACAGCCAGGGCGTCGTGGAGCTGGCCGACAAGACCCTGGCCGACACCAGGCAAGGCTCGGAAGAGGTGGAAAGCTTGACGGCCAAGATCAACCTCATCAACCGGGACATCCAGGCCAACCTGACCGAGATAGTGGAGCTGGGGCGCAAGTCGAAAGAGATCAACAAGATCATGGAGATCATCAACGACATCGCCAACCAGACCAGGCTCATCGCCTTCAACGCGGCCCTTGAGGCGGCCAGCGCGGGCGAGTCCGGCAAGCGCTTCGGCGTGGTGGCGGTGGAGATACGGCGGCTGGCCGACAACGTGGTGGAATCCACCGCCGAGATCGAGGGCAAGATCACCGAGATCCTGGACGCCGTGAACCGCCTGGTCATGTCCTCGGAAAAGACCTCGGTCATGATGCTCCAGGGCCAGGAGTCCTCGGCCCACACCGTGACCATGCTGACGGACATGGTCGGCGGCGTCGAGGAGGCCACGGACGCGGCCCGGCAGATCTCGCTGTCCATCCAGCAGCAGCAGATCGCCAGCAGCCAGGTGGTTTTGTCGATCCGGGAGATCGAGCAGGGAGTGCGCCAGTCCACCGATTCCGCCCGGCAGACGAACATCGTGGCCAGCGAGCTGGCGGAGCTGTCCGGCAAGCTGAAGTCCCTGGTCAAGACCTTCAAGATCGACGAGAACCGGAAGGACGCGGACGTGAGCCCCCCGGAAGCCAAGAGGTAGCACGTGCCCAATTTGGAGCAGGCAATCCGCGTCCTGGTGGTGGACGACAGCCCCAGCGTGCGCCAGAAGGTCATCGCCGTGCTGACGTCGGACCCGCTGATCACCATCGTCGGCGAGGCGGCCGACGGGGCCGAGGCCGTCGCCATGGTCCGCTCCCTCAAGCCCGATGTCGTGACCATGGACATTGAGATGCCGGTCATGGGCGGGCTGGAGGCCATTGAAAAGATCATGCACCAGTCCCCGGTGCCGATCCTGGTGGTGGCCGCCCAGACCGGGGTGCGCATCGCCTTTGACGCCGTGAGCAAGGGCGCGCTCGATGTGTTCGAAAAGACGAACGTGGGTGCGGACGGCGGCGCAGCCCTGATCCGCAAGGTCAAGATTTTGTCCCGCATCTCGGTGGAGGCGGCCCAGAAGGCCCTGGGGCTGCGCGCAATCAAGGCCACAGCCAGCGTGGAGCCCCCGCTGGAAGAGGGCGCAGGGGTGAAGATCGTGGCCATCGCCTCCTCCACCGGAGGACCGCAGGCCATCAACTTCATCCTGTCCCGGCTGCCGGCCACCTTCCCTGCGCCCATCGTCATCAGCCAGCACGTCATCGAGGGGTTTTCGCAGGGCATGGCCGACTGGCTGGATGCAGGCACCGCGCTGACGGTGACCATGGCCACCAAAGGCGTGCAGCCGGAGCCGGGCACGGTCTATCTCAGCCCGTCCGAGGCCTCGATGAAGATCTCCAGGCAGGGGGTCATCCTGCTCGTGCCCACAGAGGCCGCCCAGGTCTATCACCCCTCCTGCGACCTGCTGCTCACGTCCGTGGCCGAGGCCTACCGGGACGAGGCCCTGGGCCTCATCTTAAGCGGCATGGGCGACGACGGGGTTTTAGGCATGCAGGCGCTCAAGGCGGCCGGGGGCTTCACCCTGGCCCAGGACGAGCAGAGCTCCGTGGTCTATGGCATGAACGGGCTGGCGGTCAGCAGGGGCTTGATCGACAAGGTGCTGCCCCTGGACGAGATCCCGGCCGAGCTGCTGCGCCGCGCGGCGGGCGGGGAGCTTTGCCCGTGAACACGCAGCCGCGCCTAAGCACAGGGGACATCTCCCCGTTCAAGGAGCTCCTGCTCCACACCTGCGGCTTCCAGCTGGAAAACGAGCGGGAGACCACCCTCATCGCCGGGCTGGAGCGCAGGATGACGCTGCGCAAGGCCGGGTCGCCCGAGGCCTACCGCACCCTGCTCTTGCAGGAACCCGACGAGATGCACCGCCTGGTCGAGCTCCTGACCATCAACGAGACCTACTTCTTCCGCGAGCCGGAGCAGCTGCGGCTCATGCAGCAGCAGCTCATCCCGGAGCTTTTGTCCGCCCATCCGGAGCGGCCGGTGAAGATCTTAAGCGCCGGCTGCTCCACGGGCGAGGAGCCCTACTCCATCGCCATGCTCCTGCGGGAGGCCTTTGGCCCGGAAAACGGGCACCTGTTCTCCATCGTCGGCGTGGACATCGACACCGAGGTCCTGGCCGCAGCCAAGCGCGGGGTCTACGGCAAAGGCTCGTTCCGGGGCCTGGACCAGGCCCTGGTGAAGCGCTACTTCACCCCCGAGGGCGCGGGAGAATACCGCCTCGCGGAGAGCATCCGCAGCCAGGTGCAGTTTGCGCAGGTGAATCTCCTCGCGCGCGACTACCCGCCCCTGATGCACAGCCCGGACATCATCCTGTACCGCAACGTCTCCATCTATTTCCCGGGCCAGATCCAGCGCGACATCTTCGCGCGCCTGGCCGAGGCCCTGAATGCGGGCGGGTACCTGCTGGTCAGCGCCACGGAAACCATCCACCACAACATCGGTGTGCTGCCGCTGCTCCAGAAGGGCACCCTGTTCGTCTACCGCAAGGTCCCGCTGCCCTCCATCGAGGACCGGCGCCAGGCCAGGCGCAGCCCCCCGGTGGCCGCGCCCAAGGCCGCCCGCGAGCCCGCCAGCGCCGCGCCGCCGCGAAAGAATCCGGCCACGCCCCGGGGCGTCCGGATTGGCGCGGCCCCGCAGCAGCGCAGGGAGCAGCGCCCGGCCCCGCCCGCGACCGCGCAGGACCGCAGCGCGGAGCAGCTCTTCGACGAGGCCCTGGAGCGGGCGCAGCAGGGCCTGCTGGAAGAGGCCCTGGCCGTGCTGGGCGCGCTGCCTGCAGAGGACGGCTCCGGGGTGAAGTTCTCCACGCTCAAGGGCGCCATCCTGCTGGAGCTTTCCCGTTTCGACGAGGCCCAAAGAGTCTGCGAGCAAGCCCTGTCCTGCGATCCGCTCAACCTGGAGTCCGCGCTCATGCTCGGCCTCATCGCCCACCAGGCGGGCGACAGCGACGAGGCCTTCCGGCGCTTCCGCGAGGCCCTCTATGTCGACCCCGCCTGCTGGCCGGCCCACTTCTACATTGCCGAGGGCCTGGCCGCGCTTAGCGAAACCAAGAGGGCGCGCAGCGGCTTTGAAACCGTCTTGAGGATACTGGAGACGGGCAGCATTAAGGACCATGACCGGAAATTCTTCCCCTTGAGCTTCAAGGCCGAGCAGTTCCTGGCCATGTGCCGCCACAAACTGACGCTCTTGAACGGACACGGATAAGGGAGCACGGATACGCCATGGCGTTTGACTCCTCCAAATTCATCGACCGGTTCGTGGTCGAGGCGCGGGAACACTGCGCCAAGATCACCGACGGCCTGCTCGCGCTGGACAGCAGCCCCGGAGACGCCGAGACCGTCAACGCGCTGTTCCGTTCGGCGCACACCATCAAGGGCTCGGCCCGGATGCTGAAGGTGCTCGGCATCAGCGAGCTGGCCCACGGCCTGGAGGACGTGCTCGACGCGGCGCGCAGCAACCGGATCGCCTTCACCCGCGAGCTGTCCGCGCTCCTGTTCCAGGGCGTGGACGGCCTGGTGGCCATGCTGGACAGGGTGAGCGCCGGGGAACAGCCCGCTGCGCCGGAGGAACTGCGCGCGCAGCTGGCGCAAGCCGCTGGCGCAGCCCAGCCCCAGGCTGCTGTCCAGGCTGCCCCGGCGCCTGAGCCCCCGGCGTGCCCGGAGCAGCCCGCGGCTGCCGAGACCCCGGCGGACGCAGGCGGGGAGGAGCACAAGGCCGAGCCGGTGGCGGGCCGTGCGCCGCGCCAGGAATATCTGCGCGTCCATGCGGGCAAGCTGGACGACCTGATCAAGCTGATGAGCGAGATCATCTCCGAGCATGGCCGCTTCCGCAAGGATGTCCGGCGGCTGAAGGACATCGCCGTGGCCACGGAGCGGCAGCTGGCCACTGCGGCCAAACGGCTGGACGCCGGGTCGGACCAGGGGCCGGACCAGGGTGGGACTGCCGCGGGCGGGCGCAAGCGCACAGCCGACGCTGGCGCCAGGCAGCAGCCCTCCCTGCGCCAGGCCTTGCGCAACGTCACCGATGCCGTGCTGCTCCAGGAACACCTGATCGGCGAACTTCAGGAGACCTCGCTCAAGCTGCGCATGCTGCCGCTGTCCACCCTGTTCGCGCCCCTGCGCCGCACTGTCCGGGACCTGGCCCAGGAGTTCGGCAAGGACATCGACTTCGTGGTCCAGGGCGAGGAGACGGAACTGGACCGCAAGATCACCGAGCGCATCGGCGACTCGCTCATGCACATGATCCGCAATGCCCTGGACCACGGGCTGGAGAGCCCGGAGGAGCGCCGTGCCGCGGGCAAGCCGCCCAGGGGCAACATCACCCTCTCGGCCTTCTACGACGGCGGCTGCGTGACCATCTCCCTAAGCGACGACGGCCGGGGGCTCTCGGCGGACAAGATCCGGGAGAAGGCCCTGGCCCGGCGGCTTTTCAGCGCGGAGACCCTGGCGCGCATGTCCCGCGCCGAGATCAATAACCTGATCTTTCTGCCGGGCTTCAGCACCAGCCCGGTCATCACCGACCTCTCGGGCCGGGGCGTGGGCATGGACGTGGTGCGCAGGAACATCGTCGAGGAACTCAAGGGCACCATCATCATCGAGACCAGGGAGGGCCAGGGCAGCTCCTTCTTCTTGCGCCTGCCCCTCAACCTGGCGGTCTTCCCCCTGTTCCTGGTGTCTGCAAACGGCCAGACCAGCGCCCTGCCGGCCACCTCCATCGTCGAGATGCTGGCCACCCCGCGCGGGGAGATCATCGAGATCCTCGACAAGCGGGCCATCCGGCTGCGGGAGCAGATCGTCCCCGTGGAGGACCTGGCCGCCATCCTGAAGCTCCCCGGCGAAGGGGCCGCCTCCGCGGGAGACGCGCTGGTGGTCATCGTCCGGGACGGACAGGAGAAGCTCGGCCTGCTGGTGGACGAGATCCTCGGGCGCGAGGAGATGGTGGTCAAGCCGCTGCCCGCGCACATGAAGACCCTGCGGCTGGTCACCGGCGGCACCATCGGCTCCGGGAACAGCATCATCAACGTCCTCAACGTGCCCGAGCTGATCAAGCAGGCCCACGGGCTGTCCGAGGCCGGGCGCAGGACCGCGGGCAAGGACGAGGAGCGCGGGGCGACCATCCTGGTGGTGGACGACTCCGGCAACACCAGGGAAATCGAGCGGAGCATCCTGGAGGCCTACGGCTACACCGTGGAAACCGCCGAGGATGGCCAGGAGGCCCTGGACAAGACCCGGGACACGCTCTTCGACCTCGTGATCACCGACGTGGAGATGCCCCGCATGGACGGCTTCTCGCTCACCGAGGCCCTGCGCGCCGATCCGCGCTACCGCACGGTGCCGGTGATCATCGTGACCTCGCGCGAGAAGGACGAGGACAAGAAGCGCGGCATCCTGGCCGGGGCCGACGCCTATATCGTCAAGCGGGCCTTTGACCAGTCCAATCTTCTGGACACGGTCAAGAGCCTGATCGGCTGAGGCCCGGCCTGAACTCAGGCCGGGGGACCGCCGCCCTGCCCCCCCGGGGCTGCGGTCGACAGGACAAAGGAGCTTCCAGATGACTGACGCACCGGCGCGAATCCTGGTTGTGGACGACGATCTCTTCACGGCGCAGCTCACGGGCCTGGTCCTCGAGGCCTCCGGCTACGAGATCCTGCTGGCCGAAGGCGGCCTGGACGCCCTGGAAAAGATCGCGGCTGATCCGCTGATCCGCATCGTTGTCTCGGACATGAACATGCCCTTCATCGACGGGGTCCAGCTCTTCGCGGAGCTGCGCCAGCAGGGCTCTTCCCTGCCCTTTGTCCTTTTGACCGGGCAGGACGCGGACACGCTGCGCCAGGACCACCCGGAGATCGACGCCGTGCTGGCCAAGGACGAGAGCTTCCAGACCCTGCTGCCGGAACTGGTTGGCGCCCTGCTGGCCAGGCTCTCCGGCAAGGAGGGCGCATGAGCACCCCCGCCACCGCTGCTGCGGACAAGCTGAAGAAGCTCCGGGCCGACTACATCCGGCAGCTTCCGGCCCAGCTGGAGCTGACCCGGAAGGTCCTGGCCGCCCTTGATCCGGCCGCCCCGGAGCCCAAGGACATGGAGGAACTGCACCGCCAGCTGCATACCCTGAAGGGGACCTGCGCCTCCTTCGGCCTGAAGCCGCTCAGCGCCGCGGCCGCGGACGGCGAACAGCTGGCCAAGCAGCTCATGAAGGGTGAAGCCGCCCTGGACGCCGCCTGGCGCGCAAAGCTGGAGGACGCCCTGGCCCGGATGGAGCGCGAGGTCGCGGGCCTGGAGGCCGCACCAGAGGCGCCGCCCCAGACGCTGGAGGTTTCCGCAGCCGCCGAGACGCACCGGGAGGCCGAACAGAAGCTGGTCTATCTCTGCGAGGACGACCCCTTCCAGTGCATGAACCTGACCACCCAGATCGGCTGTTTCGGCTTCAAGGTGGTCGGCTTCCAGCAGCTGGACGCCTTCCGCGACGCCGTGCTTGAGACCAGGCCCGACGTCATCGTCATGGATATGGTCCATCCCGAGCGCCAGACCGGCGGGGCGGAGGTCATCCTGGAGATCCTGGCGGCGCAGGTGCCGCCAATCCCCGTGGTCTTCATCTCCCAAAAAAGCGACCTGCCGACCCGCCTGGCAGCGGTGCGGGCCGGGTCCAGCGCCTATTTCGTCAAGCCTCCGGACTTGATCGAGCTCTGCACCACCCTGCATGGCCTGACCTCTGCCGAGGAGCCCGAGCCCTACCGGATCCTGATCATCGACGACGACCCGCACATGTCGGAGATGTTCGCCACCATCCTCCAGGGGGCCGGGATGGAGACCAGGACGCTCAACGATCCCCTGCGGACCTTTCCCCTGCTCTTCGACCTCAAGCCGGACCTGATCCTCATGGACATGCACATGCCCGGCTGCAACGGCATTGAGCTGGCCAAGGTGATCCGCCAGATCGATGCCTACTTGAGCATCCCCATCGTCTTTCTCTCCAGCGAGACCGACGCGGGCGTGCAGTCCGTGGCGCGGCGCATGGGCGGGGACGAGTTCCTGGTCAAGCCCATCAAGCCCGAGCACCTGATCTCCGCCGTCACCGCCCGCGCAGGGAGGATGAAGCTCATCCGCTCCATGATGACCAGGGACGGCATGACCGGGCTCTACAACCACAGCACCACCAAGGAAATCCTGCAGACGACCATGGGGCTCGCCCTGCGCAACAAGGAAGACGCCTGCTTCGCCATGCTCGACATGGACCACTTCAAGAGCATCAACGACACCTACGGCCACCCCGTGGGCGACCAGGTGCTCGTGGCCCTGGCCAGCCTGCTCAAGCAGCGGCTGCGCAAGTCCGACGTGATCGGGCGCTATGGCGGGGAGGAATTCGCCGTCATCCTGCCGGGCTCCTCCATCTCCCAGGCGGCCTTTCTGCTCGACCGGCTGCGGGAATGCTTTGCCGCCATCCGCTTTCCCGTGGGCGACACCTATTTCAACGCGTCCTTCAGCTGCGGCGTGGCCCAGTTCGACGCGCGCAAGGACGTGGAGGCGCTCTGCGCCGCGGCGGACAGCGCGCTGTACACGGCCAAGAAGGAGGGCCGCAACCGCGTCATCGCCGACGGCTACAAGCTGCCCCAGACCAACTTGAGCGGGGTCAGTGTGCTGGTGGTCGATGACGCCGCCCCCATCCGGGCCATTGTGGCCGGGATGCTTGAGGCGCTCGGCTGCAACAGCGTCGCCGAGGCGGCCAACGGCCAGGAGGCCCTGTGCGTCCTGGCGGCCCAGCCGGTCAACATCATCATTTCGGACTGGCACATGCCGGTCATGGACGGGCTGGAACTGCTCAAGGCCGTGCGCGCGGACAGCAGGCTCGGCAAGCTGCCCTTCCTGATGGTCTCCAGCGAATCCGACAAGGCCTCCGTGAAGCAGGCGATCCTGGCCGGGGTGTCCGACTACATCCTGAAGCCGGTGTCCACGTCCAAGCTGTCGAGCAAGCTGGCCCGGCTCCTCGGCCGGGCCGAGACCAGCTAGCAAAGCCCCGCAGCACGGGCAAAAGCCGGGCGCTCCGCCCGGAAGGGCCTAGGCCGGGGTCTTCCCGCCCAGTGCGGCCACCTTGGCCAGGAACGGCGTCACTAGGTCCATGGGCAGCGGGAACACCACCGTGGTGTTCTTGTCCGCGCCGATGACCGTAAGCGTCTCCAGGTAGCGGAGCAGGATGGCCTGGGGTTCCTGGGCCAGGATCTTGGCCGCCTGGTAAAGCTTCTCCGAGGCCTGCAGCTCCCCTTCCGCGTGGATGACCTTGGCGCGCCGCTCGCGTTCAGCCTCGGCCTGCCGGGCGATGGCCCGGATCATGGATTCCGTCAGGTCCACCTGCTTGATCTCGACATTGGAGACCTTGATGCCCCAGGAGTCGGTCTGCACGTCCAGGGCATGCTGGATGTCCATGTTGAGCTTCTCGCGCTCGGCCAGCATGTCGTCCAGCTGGTGCTTGCCGAGCACCGAGCGCAGCATGGTCTGGGCCAGCTGGCTGGTGGCGTTGAGGAAGTCCATGACCTGGATGATCGCCTTTTCCGGGTCCACAACCCGGAAATAGACCACCGCGCTGACGCTCACCGAGACATTGTCGCGCGAGATCACGTCCTGGGTCGGCACCTCGAGCACCACGGTGCGCAGATCCACCCGCACCGCCTTCTGGATTCCGGGGATGAGGATGACCAGCCCCGGGCCCTTGACCTTGGAGAAGCGGCCCAGGGTGAACACGACGCCGCGCTCGTATTCCCTGAAGATGCGCACCGCCTGCGAGAAGAACAGGGCCGTGAAGAGAAAAAGCAGGAGCAGACCGGCCCCGGTGATGTCCGCGAACATGATGACCTCCGATTGCTGGGTGTTGTTTGGGCGGCAAGCACACCTGCCCGAAGAACTGCGGTGCACCGCAGACTGGTCATAGGCCCTTTCTGGTTTTTAGTCCATGCGTCCTGAAATTACCTT
>JANXYI010000130.1 GCA_025350085.1 Deltaproteobacteria bacterium | reverse complement strand
GCCCTGCTGCACGAGAAGGACGCGGCCGTGCAGCAGGCCGTGGCCGCCTCGCACGACGAGGTCGAGAACCTGAAGGCCGCGGTGCAGGCCCTGCGCGTGTCCCTGGAGACCCTGCGCGCGGAGAAGGACCGCGAGATCCAGAAGGCCGTGTCGCTCGGCGCAAGCGAGAACCGCGAGCTTCAGACCGCTGTCCAGGTCCTACGCGAGCGCATGGAGCAGGCCCTGCTGGACGAGCGTGAGCGCGCGGGCCAGGAACTGCGGGCCTGCGTGGACGAACTTTCGCAGCTGCGTCGGACCGTGGTGGCCCTGCGCGAGGCCCTTGAAGAGAAAAACGCCAAAGGCCGGACCCCATGACCAGGACCGCAACAAAATCCCAGCCCCGGCCCAAGGCCAAGGCGCCGGCCAGGGCGCCTGCCGGAAAGGCGGGCGCCTTGTGCCACAAGCCCGGCGAACAGCTGCGCCAGGCCCATTCCGAGATGCTGCTCGGCGTGACCCACCGCCTGGCGGCGCTCGACAGCCTGGACGAGATGCTGGAGACCCTGCTGGAGATGACCACCTGGGAGCTCGGGGCTGAGCGCGGGTCGCTGTTCCTGAACGACCCCGAGAGCGGCGAGCTTTACTCCGTCGTGGCCCAGGGCAACCAGCGCCGCCGCATCCGCATCCTGAACACCTCGGGCGTGGCGGGGCGGGTATTCACCACGGGCCGGGGCATGGTCGTGGCCGACGCCTACAAGAACAAGTATTTCAATCAGGAAGTGGACCGGCGCACGGGGTTTGTCACGCGCAACATGGTCTGCGCGCCCATCCGCACGGTCCGGGGCGAGCTCATCGGCGTGGCCCAGGTGCTGAACAAGAAGGACGGGGAGTTCACCCGCGACGACCTGAAGCTGCTCGAGGCCATCGCCATGCAGGCGGCCATCACCCTGTCCGCGGCGCAGTTCGTGGAGAAGATGCGCGCCTCCCGGGACAAGGAGCTGGAGTTCATGAACGTCGTGGCCGACGTGACCTCGGAGATCGAGCTGGGCACGCTGCTCCGCAAGGTCATGGGCGAGGCCACCCGGATGCTCGCCGCCGAGCGCTCGACCCTGTTTTTGAACGACGAGAAGACCAATGAACTCTGGTCCATGGTCGGCGAGGGCATAGCCGCCACCCAGATCCGCTTCCCCAACCACCTGGGCATCGCGGGCGCGGTGTTCACCAGCGGCAAGTCGGTGAACATCCCCCACGCCTACGCCGACCTGCGCTTCAACCCGGCCTTTGACAAGAAGACCGGGTTCTTCACCCGCTCCATCCTGTGCACCCCGGTGGTGACCAAGGAGGGCAAGACCATCGGCGTGACCCAGGTCCTGAACCGGCGCGGCGGGCCCTTCACGGCCGAGGACGAGTCCCGGCTCAAGGCCTTCACGGCCCAGATCTCCATCGCGCTTGAAAACGCCAAGCTCTTCAGCGACGTGCAGAGCATGAAGAACTACAACGAGAGCATGCTCCAGAGCATGAGCAACGGCGTGCTGACCCTTGACGAGGAGGGCCGCATCAAGACCTGCAACGCGGCCGGGCTGCGCATCCTGGCGTCCGGTGAGGACGGGGCGGCGGCCGGAGGCGCGGGGCTGCTTGGCCGGGCCTTTGCCGAGTTCTTCACCGGGGCCAACGCCTGGCTGGCGGACAAGGTGGCGGCTGTGGACGTCTCCCAGACCCCGGAGACGACCATGGACGCGGAGCTCATCTTCGAGGGCCGCAGCGTGTCCGTGAACGTGTCGGTGCTGCCGCTTTTAAGCGGGGAGCAGAAGAAGCTCGGGACCATGCTCATGATCGAGGACATCTCCAGCGAAAAGCGCATGAAGTCCACCATGAGCCGGTACATGGACCCCAATGTGGCCGACAAGCTCATGGCCGGGGGCGACGACATCCTGGGCGGCAAGGTGGTGGATGTCACGGTGCTCTTCTCGGACATCCGCAGCTTCACCACGCTCACCGAGACCCTGGGCGCCCAGGGCACCGTGAGCTTTTTGAACGACTATTTCACGCTCATGGTCGACTGCCTCCAGGCCGAGGGCGGCATGCTGGACAAGTTCATCGGCGACGCCATCATGGCCGTGTTCGGCATCCCGCTGCCCCACGAGGACGACGAGGACCGGGCCCTGCGCTGCGCCATCGCCATGATCCGCTCGCTGGCCACCTTCAACGCCCAGCGCGCAGCCGTGGGGCAGAAGCCCATCGACATCGGCGTGGGCATGAACTCGGCCCAGGTGGTCTCGGGCAACATCGGCTCGCCCAAGCGCATGGACTACACCATCATCGGCGACGGGGTGAACCTGGCCGCGCGCCTGGAAAGCGCCTGCAAGCAGTACAGCGCGCACATCCTGATCAGCGAGTTCACCCACGCCAAGCTCAAGGGCATCTACCGCGCGCGCGACGTGGACGACGTGGTGGTCAAGGGCAAGACCAAGCCCGTGCGCATTTACGAGGTGCTGGACTACCACACCGACGAGAGCTTCCCCAACCTCATGGAGGCCACGGGCCATTTCCAGGAGGGCCGCAAGGCCTACCGGGCCGGGGATTTCGCCCGCGCCAGCAAGTCCTTTGGCGAGGCCCTGCGCCTGAACCCCTCGGACAAATTGTCCCAGACCTACATCGAACGCTGCGAGACCCTGGCTGGCGCCCCCCCGAAGGATTGGGATGGGGTGTGGACCATGACCTCCAAATAGCCCGCACGGCAAAACATCCCAATACACGGAGCGCCAGTGTCCCCAGCAAGCCCCAAAACGAGCCCCCCTTCCGGGGCGGACCACCGCGGCTCGGCCCGGCGCGATGTGCTCGTGCCGGCAAAGCTCTTGTGCGGCGAACTCTGGGCCGCCTGCGAGGTCGTCAACGTCTCGGTGGGCGGAGCCAGGCTCAGGGTGGAGTGCGGGGACTATGCCCCGGGCCAGGAGCTGTGCCTGGAGATCGAGTTCTGCGGCCGGCTCCCGGGCAAGGCCGTCTGGGTGCGCGGGGACGAGCTGGGACTCACCTTTTCCTGCGACCCGGCCGTGACGGCCGAGGCCCTCATCGCCCTGGCGACGTATGGTTAGGGGCGGTTAGCCGGGGCGGCCAGCAGGGCGCGGGCAGCCAGACGCGGGCAGTCGGTCCCGCGCTGCGCGGTCAGCGGCGCAGCAGGGCCGAGACGCTGTGCATGAACTCCGGCACCTCGAAGGGCACGGGCAGCACGCTCTGCACGCCAGGCTGGCCCTGCCAGGCCGCGCGGTTCCGGCCAAAGCTCTCATCCAGGATCAGCACCGGGATTCCCCCCAGCGTCCGCAGATACTCCGTCACCGCAGGCACAGGCCCGGCCGCAGCCAGGATGCAGAGCGTGGCTGCGCCAAAGCCTCCCGCCCCCCGGCCGTTGCCCTTGCCGGTGGTCCGCACAGGCGCCAGCACCGGGGTCAGCCGCATCTCGCGCAGAATGTCCGTCACGATCTGGCCCATGTCCTGGTTGGCGCAGCGCACCAGCACCAGGCCAGGGTCCCTGTCCGCCCGGGCCGACCCGGTAGCAGCCTGGGCGGCAATGGTCTTGTCGGCCCTGGGTTTTTCGGCCGTGGGCTGGGCAGCATGGGGAGGCGCGCCGGGGGCCAGGCGCTCCAGGGCCGCGCTGAGCCTTCGGGCATGGCCCTGGCCGGCCGCGGCCATGCGCCGGAGCGGCTCGGGCGCGCCCTTGAAGTCCAGCCGCGCGAATAGCGCCCGCACGGCCTCGATCTCGCGCGCCATCTCTTGAGTTTGCGGGTCCTGCGTTTCCGGCACCTGGGCTTCCTGGCCCAAAGGTGCGGCCGCAGTCCCCCCTGCTCCTGTCTGTGCAGGGGCGGTCTGCTGGAGCACACGCACCGAGGCGTCCCAGAAGCTGGCCGCGTCCTTGCCGCGCCGGGCGCTCTCGCGGGCCGCCCCGGCCAGGCGCGCAGCCACCTGGACCATGGCCTGGGCAAAGGGCGACTGCGGAAAGGCCTCCAGCACGGGCCGCTGCAGGGCGCTGGCCCGGGCCACGCTCGCGTCCTCGGGCAAATGGCCGAGCGAGGTGCAGTTGAGGTGCAAATGCTTCTGGGCCGTGGCCTGGATGCGCCGGAGGGCCAGCTCCGCAGCCTGGGCGCTTTGGCTGCGGTTCACTAGCACCAGCGGCGGCCAGGTCAGCCCGCGGGTGCTCAGCACCTTGATCAGCGCATAGGCGTCGGTGAGCGAGGTCACCTCCGGGTTGACCACCACCACCAGTTCCTGGGCCGCCAGGCACAGGGCCAGCACCTGGGGCGAGATGCCCGGCGAGTTGTCCACCAGCAGATAGTCGTAGCCGGACAGGGCGGCGAACTCGCGCAC
>JANXYI010000129.1 GCA_025350085.1 Deltaproteobacteria bacterium | reverse complement strand
GTCCGGCCTTTTCGGCAAATGGGGATTCCAAAGGGCCTCAGGCCCTTTGGCCGCCGGAGGCATATTCTCTTTTGCCGACCTCAGGCCAGAAGGTTCAGCAGCCAGACGGCCAGCGGCGCAAAGCCTGCGGTGAAGATGCCTGCCAGGATCATGGCCAGCCCGGCCATGGCCCCTTGCAGTTCCCCCTCCATCAGGGCCGTGGCCGTGCCCTGGCCGTGGGACACCGTGCCCAGGGCCAGGCCGCGGGCCACGGAGTTGTCGATGCGCGCAAGCGTCAGCAGCCAGCCGCCGCAGAGCGAGCCCAGGGTGCCTGTGGCCACCACAAAGGCCGCGGTCAGGGCCGGGATGCCGCCGTAGATCCGGGCGATCTCCACGGCAAAGGGGATGGTCACGCCCTTGGGCAGGATGGACATGACCACGTCCCGGGGCAGCCCGCCCCACTGGGCCATGAGGCTGGCGGTCATCATGGCCAGGAGCGCGCCCAGGACCACGCTGCCCAGGATGGCCGGGGCAAAGCGCAGCAAGAGGCCCCGGTGGCGGTACAGGGGCACTGCCAGGCCCACGGTGGCCGGTCCCAGGAGCGCGGTCATGATATCCTTGGCCGGGACATAGGCGCTGTAGGGAATCTTGCAGGCCACCAGCACAAGGATGATAATCGCGGCGCTCCAGGCCACGACGTTCAACAGCGGATGCCGGAAGCGCAGATACAGCCAGCGCGTGGCCAGGTAGGCCGCCAGGGTCAGGGCCACGGCAAAGATCGTGACGCCCATCAGAGCTGCCTCCGGTGCAAAAGCTGCGAGAGCCCGCCCACGGCGAGGAGCGGCAGCACTGCGCTGGCCAGGATGGCCGCGGCCAGGATCAGGCCGTAGTCGTAGAACACGCCGCCCCATTCCATGAGCCCCACGGCAATGGGCACGAAGAAGAACACCAGGTGCTTGAGCAGGAAGTCCGCGGCCAGCTCCACGTAGGCGAGCCTGACCACGCCCAGGGCCAGCAGCGCGAACAGGATGAGCACGCCCACCACGTTGCCGGGGATGGGCAGGTGGGTCACCGCCACCAGCCAGTTGCTGCCCAGGTACACGGCCCAGAGCAGGGCCAGCTGGCCGAGGGCCTTGAGGGTTTGCGTCACAGGGTCTCCATGTGCTTGCGATTATTATTTGGGGGAAATGCCCCTGGCTCTTATCCCCGGCGCAGATGCGCCAGATACTCCTGGTTGCCCTTGGGCCCGAGCAGGCTTGATGGCGCGACGCCGACCAGCGTCAGGCCGAGGGTGTCGCGGCAGAAGGCCAGGACATGCTCCACGGCCTCTTGCCGGTCCGGCTCGGACCGTACCACGCCCCTGTCCGTGCGGCCCACGGGCAGCTCGAACTGGGGCTTGATGAGCAGCACCAGTTCGCAGACCGGCGCAAGCAGCGCCAGGCAGCCCGGCAGGATGGCGGTGAGGGAGATGAAGGACACGTCAACGGTGAGCACGTCCAGGGGTTCTGGAAAAAGTTCAGGCGGCGGCTGGCGCAGGTTCAGGCGTTCCAGGACGATGACGCGCGGGTCTTGGCGCAGCTTCCAGTGCAGCTGGCCGTAGCCCACGTCCGCCGCGTACACGCGCAAGGCGCCGAATTGCAGCAGGCAGTCCGTGAACCCGCCCGTGGACGCGCCCGCGTCCAGGCAGACCTTGCCAGAGGGATTGAAACCCAGTTTCTCGATGGCGGTGAGCAGCTTGTAGCCGCCGCGGCTGACAAAGCGGTCCTGGCCGCGCAGGGTGAACTCCGTGTCCGCGGGGAACTGCTGGCCGGGCGAGGCCACGGGCACTTTCTCGTTGTTCTGGATGAAGTGCACGGCCCCGGCCATGATCAGGCGCAGGGCCGCGTCAATCGACTCGGCCAGGCCCTGCTCAAAGAGCAGTTGATCCGCCCTCACCCTCTTCGAGGGTTTTTGGGGGGCTGTGGTTGTCTTCTTGGAAGGGGCCTGGGGGGCCACAGGGGCTCCGGGCTATTTCCGGGCCAGGCCCAGGCGCGTGACCACGTTCTCGGCTGCCTGGACCACATAGTCCTGGTCGGCTAGGCGGTCCTTGTCGCCCTGGGTGATGATGAGCTCGGGCCGGTTGGCCAGCTCGGGCCTCGGGGTCACGCCGAACTCCTTTGGGAAGCTGTTCTCGAAGTACATCTCCTGGAAGCCGATGAACTTCAGGTGGTGCGCCGTGGCGTCGAGGACCAGGGTCTCGTCCGTGGTGACGAGCCCGAGTTCCTTGGCCCGCTTGGCCCCGGCCAGGCACTCGCCGCCCTGGGTGCAGGCGATGTGCCCGTGCCGGTTGGCCTCAATCATGGAGTCCATGATCTGCTGCTCGGTCACCTGCACGACCTGGAAGGAGCCCGCGCCGCCGAGCTCTTCGTACTTCTCGGCAAAGTGGCGCACGCGCGGGAAGGACACCGGATTGCCGATCATGGCGGCCTGGGCCACGCTGGCCGTGACCGTCACGGGCTTGTACTCGCGGTCCTTGGGCTCTGCGGCATAGTAGCGGTAGACCGGGTCCGCGTGGTGCGACTGCACGCCGAAGATGCGCGGCAGGGTGGTGATGATGCCCAGCGCATGCAGCTTCAAAAAGCCGCCCATGATGGCCGTGATGTTGCCGGCATTGCCGATGGGCACGAACACGCACGTGCCTTTCATGTCCCAGTCGTACCACTGGGCCACCTCAAAGGCGTAGGACTCCTGGCCCAGGATGCGCCAGGCGTTCTTGGAGTTGAGCAGGGCCACGCGGTAGTGGTCGGCGAGAAACTCGACCACCTTCATGCAGTCGTCGAACACGCCCGGCACCTCAAGCACCACGGCCCCGCTGCCCAGGGGCTGGGCCATCTGCTGCGGGGTGACCTTGCCCGCGGGCAGGATCACCGCGCTCTTCACCGCGCCGCCCACATAGGAGGCGTACAAGGCGGCCGAGGCCGAGGTGTCGCCGGTGCTGGCGCAGATGGCCAGGACCTCGGTCCAGCCCTGGGTGCGGATGAGGGACTTCAAAAAGCTGAAGGCGCAGGCCATGCCCCGGTCCTTGAAGGAGGCGCTGGGGTTCTGGCCGTCGTTCTTGTACACGGTCTTAAGGCCGAGCTCGGCGCGCAGGGCCGGGGGCGAGTCCACCAGCGGGGTGTTGCCCTCGCCGAGGTACAAAATGTCCCCCTGCTCCAGCACCGGGGCCATGAGCTCATAGAAGCGGAAGATGCCGCGCAGCGCCGGGTTCTTGCTGGCTGCGCGCGCGTCGAAGATCCTGCGCCACTCGGCCGGGGGGGTGGCCTTGAGCGTCTCAAAGCTCTGATCCTCAAGCACGAACACGCCGCTGCACTTGGGGCAGGTGTAGTGCAGTTCGCTTATGCCGTACGTTGCGCCGCAGCCGAGGCAGACATAGTGCATTTGGCCACGATAGCTGGGGAAAGTCATGGGGGCTCCTTCTGCGTGTGGCCGCTCGCGGGGAAGATGAAGCCCCGGCAGGGCGAGCCCGCCCGCCGGGGCTAGTTAGCGTCACAGCAGGCGCTCTCGCGCCAAAGACTACTCTTTGCCTCTCAAGTCCACCACGCGTACGGCCTTGCCCTCGCCCTTGGGGATGGAGTCGTGCTGGACGAGCTCCACGCGTGGGGTGACCAGGATCTCGTCGCGCAGGCGGCCGGCGATCTTCTTCTGCAGGGCGGTCAATGCGCGCATGTCTTCCACGAAATACTCGTCCTTGATCTCCACCTTGACGCGCAGCTGGTCCATCTCGCCCTCCTTGAAGAGCTCGATGACGTAGTTCTGCGCCACCTCGGGCACGGACATCAGCGCCTGCTCGATCTGCATGGGGTAGATGTTGCAGCCCTTGATGATCAGCATGTCGTCGGCGCGGCCGGTGATGCGGTCGATGCGCACGTGGGTGCGGCCGCAGGCGCACATGCCCGGGATGAAGCGCGTCAGGTCGCGGGTGCGGTAGCGCAACAGCGGCATGCCGTCGCGGCAGAGCGTGGTCATGACCAGCTCGCCCACCTGGCCCTCGGCCACGTGCTCGCCGGTCTCGGAGTCGATGATCTCGGCGATGTAGGCGTCCTCCCAGAGGTGCATCCCGGCCTGCTCCTCGCACTCGAAGGCCACGCCCGGCCCGTTCATCTCGGTCAGGCCGTAGGAGTTGTAGGCCTTGATGCCCAGCAGGTCCTGGATTCTCTGGCGCACCTCTTCGGTGTGCGGCTCCGCGCCGATGAGCGCGATGCGCCAGTCCAGGCTTCTGGGGTCCACGCCCTCGTTTTTCAGGAAGCTGGCGAAGTGCAGGGCGTAGGAGGGGATGATGTGGATGCCGGCCACGTGGAAGTCGCGCAAAAGCTTGAGCTGGCGCTTGGAGTTGCCCGCGCCCGCAGGCACGGTGAGGCAGCCCAGGCGCTCGGACCCGTAGTGGATGCCAAGCCCGCCGGTGAACAGGCCGTAGCCGCTCATGTTCTGGAATACGTCGCCCTTGCGCAGGCCCACGGCGTACATGCAGCGCGCCACAAGTCCGGCCCAGGAGTCGATGTCGCTCTGGGTGTAGAAGATGGCCGTGGGCGTACCCGTGGTGCCGGAAGAGGCGTGCAGGCGTACGTACTGGTCCATGGGCTGGCACAGGAAGCCGTAGGGGTAGTTGCCGCGCAGGTCGTCCTTGGTGGTGAAGGGCAGCTTCTCTATGTCGTCGGGAGAGCTGAAGTCGTCCGGGCCGAGGCCCAGCGCACCCAGGCGGGAGCCGTAGAAGCTGGAGCGCAGGCAGGTGGTGATGGTGCGCCGCAGGCGCTCGGTCTGCAGTTTGCGCAGGGATTCGCGGGCCAGGCCCTCTGCGGCTTCGTAATGCATCTGCTCCTCCTCCCCTCTGACTTGGCTGGCGTGGCTCTGGCGTTGGTGTCAGCTGGACTGGTAGAATTCCGAGGGATACGGGACGGCGCTTAAGTTCTCAAAGCGGCTGTAGTTGCGCTTGAAGAACAGCTCCACCTCGCCCACCGGGCCGTTTCTCTGCTTGCCGATGATGATCTCGGCGATGTTCGGCTTTTGGGATTTTTCTTTCAAATACACTTCGTCGCGATAGATGAACATGATCACGTCGGCGTCCTGCTCGATGGCGCCGGACTCGCGCAGGTCCGAGAGCATGGGCCGCTTGTCGCTGCGCTCCTCGACCTTGCGGTTGAGCTGCGAGAGCGCGATGACCGGGATGTTCAGCTCCTTGGCCAGGGCCTTCAGGTTGCGCGAGATGTCGGAAATTTCCTGTTCGCGGGAGTCGATGTCGCGGCTGGCGCGCATGAGCTGGAGGTAGTCCACCACCACCAGGCCCAGGCCGTGCTCGCTCTTGATGCGCCTGCAGCGGGCGCGCAGCTCCATGGTCGAGAGTGCTGCGGTGTCGTCCACAAAGAGCGGCGCCTTGGAGATCACGTCTGCGGCCTCGTGCAGGCCCTTCCATTCCGGGTCGCCGAGGTCCCCGCGCCGAAGCTTGGACAGGTCCACCCCGCCCTCGCAGCAGAGCAGGCGCATCATGATCTGGTCCATGGACATTTCAAGGGAAAAGATGGCTGTGGGCGTGGGCGTCTCGGCCTGGGTGGCGGCGTTGAGCGCCAGGTTCAGCGCAAAGGCGGTCTTGCCCATGCTGGGGCGGCCAGCCACAATGATCAGGTCCGAGTTCTGGAGGCCTGCGGTGATCTCATCGAGCTTGGTGTAGCCCGTGGTGATGCCCGTAACCAGCGCCTGCCTGCCCACGCGCTTCTCCAGCTCCTCGAAGACGCGGACCACCAGCTCCTTGCTGGTGCGCACGGTGGCCTTGCTGCGCACGTCGGCGATCTGGAAGATGGCCTGCTCGCTCTTGTCGAGCAACCCCTCCACGTCCTGGGCCTCGTAGGAGTTGCCGATGATCTCGCTGGCGGCCTCGATGAGGCGCCGGGCTATGGCCTTGTCGCGCACGATGGCCGCGTGGAAGAGGGCGTTGGCCGCGCTCACCGGGGAGCTGGACAGCTCGGCCAGGTACACCGGCCCGCCCACGCTCTCCAGCTCGCTTGTCTGCGCGAGCTGCTCGCTGACCGTGATCAGGTCAACGGGCGCGTTCCGGGCGTACAGGGTCTCGAAGCTGCGGAAGATGATGCGGTGGGCCGGGGAGTAGAAGTCCTCGGAGCGCACCACGTCGACCAGGGAGTGGAACAGGGAGTTGCGCAAAAAAACCCCCCCGAGAACCGCCTGTTCGGCTTCCAGGTTCTGGGGGGGAATTTTACGCGATAAAGCAGCGGAGGCCCTTTCCAGGGCCTCCGCGCCATTTTCGCCCTGGCTATGCCTCGGGCTGGAGTTCGGGTTCTTTTTCCGGCTGGCCATGCTTGATCACACGCAGTTTCAGTTCGCCCTTCACGTCGGGGTGCAGGCGGATCTCCACGTCGTACTGGCCGAGGGACCGGATGGCGTCGGGCATGTCGATCTTCCGGCGGTCGATCTCGATGCCCTGGGCGGCCAAAGCGTCGGCGATGTTGACCGCGGTGACCGAGCCGTAGAGC
>JANXYI010000121.1 GCA_025350085.1 Deltaproteobacteria bacterium | reverse complement strand
AGCCCAGGCCCAGGCACAGGAAGTAGCCGAAGCCGGAGAGCACCGCGGCGCGGTCCAGGTCGCCCATGCCGCGCCGCCGCAGGAGCGGCAGCAGGAAGACCACGAGGGCGAAGACCGCGGCCTGGGCCAGCACGGCCACGTTGACCAGGTAGCCGATCTCCTGACGCGGCAGAAGCTCGATACGCGAGAGGGCCTCCGGAATGCGCGAGAGGCGGATGATCTCGTGGAAGAAGGGCCGGTCCTGGGTGCTCGGCGCGAGGTTGAAGAAACGGAAGCTGGAGGAGTCGGTCTTGCCGTCCCGCAGGAAGCCCACTAGGTCGTCCATGAGCGCGTCGCGGGCGGTCAGGCCGCCGTCGGCTTCGCCGCCGCTCTGTCCGGTGTCCTCACCCCCGGCCTGGCCACCGCTCTGGGGAGAGGCCTCAGTGGTGACGTTCTCAAAAGACACGGGCGGTAGGTCGTTGAAGACCTCGACCTTGGCCGGGTCGATGCCGGGAAAGTACGGGGTGTCGAAGCTGCGCTCCGCGGCAAAGGCGCGCATGGCCTGGATGTCGCGGGCGTCGAAGGCCCGGCGCGAGGCCAGGATGCGCGCGGTGAAGGAACTGCGCACCACCAGGATATTCGCGGCCGGATCGGTCACGCCCGCGAGCCGGAGCCCTTCGCGCACCGTGGCCACGGCCTTGAGCGCATAGACCGGCAGTTCGCCGATGCCCATGGGCAGGGAGAGGAGGCCGTCGGCTGCCAGGGCGGAAAAGAGCCGGGCGATGCCTTCGGCCGTGAGCACGTACTTGTTGGCCTGGCCCTGGTCCAGGAACTCCGGGGACACGTCGATGAGGCTGTACGGGGTCTCGGCCCTGGTTGCCAGCACCAGGGGCGAGCCCAGGCGCGGCGGCGTGGCCAGGCCTGCGGGCGCGTCGTGCCCGGCGGCAAAGGCGGCCAGCGGGGCCAGCAGCCTGCGCAACGGGGGCGGGAATTTCTTCGGATTGGCCGGGCTGGCCGGAGCGGTCGTCGTAGCGGCCTGATCCGACTGATCCGAGGACTGGGCGGCAGTCTCATTGGCGGCAGCGGTGCCGGAGGCGGCGCCAGCCTCGGCTCCAGTATCGGTGCCGGTATCAGAAAGGGGCAGGCGCAGGGCGTAGCCCGTGGGCGGCCTGGACGGGCCGTGGGCCTCGAGGATGGCCAGCAGCACCGGGTCGCTCTCCACGGTGTCCACCTGGGCCGCGCCGAGTTCGAGCGCCTCGCGCAGGCGGAAGCCGCCGCGGCCCCCGGCCAGAAGCACGCGGGCCTGGGGCCGCAGGACATAGGGCAGGCTGTCCAGGGCCGCGCGCAGGTAGCGCGTGTCATAGGCGCCCTCGCGCGGGAGGGACACCACCCGTTCGCCGTCGCGGTACAGGCCCAGTGCCGGAGGCGGGCCGCCAGCGCCCAGCAGCTCGTAGTTGTTGGACAGGTCCGGGTCGTGGCGCTCCAGGTAGCTCGACAGGAGCATGTAGTACCCGCGCGGGGAGCGCACCTCAAGCAGGGTGCGGTTGTTCTCCACGTTCTGGGCCACGGACACGGGCTTGTACTGGCTGAAGGCGGCGTTGTTCTGAAAGACCACCACATAGGCCGAGACCCCCAGGGCCAGCAGCGCCAGCCCGGCCAGCCCGGCGCGTCTTGCCCCGCGCCCCTTCCCTTGCAGGGGGGGCAGGCTGGTCAGAGCCGCCAGAGTCAGCGGCGGCAGCAGGAACAGGGGCACGTGGAAGGGATGCACCAGGGACATGCACAGAAGCAGGGCCGCGGCGCCCAGGCCCGCGCCCACCAGGTCGGCCATGTAGACCTTGGGGATGGACTCCTGGCCCGCCAGAAACGACAGGCCCACGTAGAGCCCGGAGGCGAAGAAGAAGGGGAACAGAGCCAGGTAGTACTTGCCGATGTTCACCAGCTGCCCGGCCCAGAGGACCTCGTTCTGGAGCTCCAGCGGATTGAAGGGGATGAGCCCCAGGGCCGCGTAGCCGCCGGACACGAGCAGGAGCATGAGCACGGGCAGGCCGAAGAAGAAGGCGCTTGCCCGGCGCTGGAAGAATTCGCCGAACAGGCAGAGCACCACGCCGCTGACCGAATACCCGGCCATGGCCATGGAGATGACCCAGTAGCCGTACTCCGACCAGTTGGTGATGGCGAAGTGGCGCACGAGGAAGATCTCAAACGCGATGGAGGAGAGGCAGACGAGAAAGATGCCGACGTAGCGCATGGGCCCCCAGGCCGCGTACGGCCCTCACGGCCCGGGCGCGGCCGCCGCAGGAAATATGGGCGCTTCTATCCCATTGATTCGGTGCAGGCAAGGGTCCATCACGACGACGCAGGCAGGGCCCCCTCGCAGCGGTGAAGGTCAGGCGGAGAGACCCGCGCCGCCTTCCGGGGCCGTCCGGGACGACGGGGTCTGGAAGCTCAGGCAGAGGGTGAAGGTGCTGCCCTTGCCGGTCTGGCTCTCGGCCTCCACCCGGCCGCCCATCTTCACGACCAGCTCGCGCACGATGGTCAGGCCCAGGCCTGTTCCGGAATAGCGCTTAGTCAGCGGGGCCTCGACCTGCACAAAGGGCTTGTAGACGCGCTTGAGCTGCTCCGGATCAATGCCGATGCCCGTGTCCGCCACCTGGAGGCGCAGGGTGCAGTTGCCCTCGTCCCGGCTGACGATGGCCGCCACCAGGGTCACGCCGCCCTGGTGGGTGAACTTGAGTGCGTTTTCCAGCAGGTGGCGCAAGGCCTGGCCAAGGCGCAAGGGATCGCCCAGCAGCGGCTGGCTCAGCACGCCGGGCTGGGCCTGGATCACCAGGGCCAGCCCCTTGCCTTCGGCCACGGGACGCAGCTCCGCCTCCAGGGGGGCCAGCACCTCGGACAGCCTGAAAAGCTTGTGTTCCAGAGCCATTTGGCCCGAACCCAGGGCAGCGTAGTCCAGGACATCGTTGATCAGGTCCGTGAGTTGGCGCGTGGTCTGCTGGGCATAGGCCAGGTACTCGGCCTGGTCGGGCGAGAGCCCACCCTGGGCCAGGAGCTTGAGCATGCCTGCCAGGCCGTTCAGCGGGGTGCGCAGCTCGTGGCT
>JANXYI010000101.1 GCA_025350085.1 Deltaproteobacteria bacterium | reverse complement strand
CTGCGCCGCGACCTCCACCAGGGAGGGCACCGGGGAATATTTCGATGACAGCGCCATCACGACCAAGGTCAAGGCCGAGCTGCTGGCTGAGCCTGCCCTGAAATCCACCGAGATCACGGTGGAGACCTTCAAGGGCGTGGTGCAGCTGAGCGGCTTTGTCGGCACCCCTGACCAGAGCGACAAGGCCGTGGCCGTGGCGCGCAAGGTCGCGGGCGTTAGGGACGTGCACAACGACACGCGCGTCAAGCAGACCAACAGCGAGAAGACTGGAGAGTATTTTGACGATGCTGCCATCACAGCCAAGATCAAGGCCGCCTATCTGAAGGAGCCGGGACTGAAGTCCGCCGAGATCTCGGTGGAGACCTTCAAGGGCGTGGTGCAGCTGCGCGGCTTTGTCAGCTCCAGCGAGGACATGGAAACCGCTGTCCGGCTGGCGCGCGGGGTCAAGGGCGTGAAGAACGTGCTCAACGACACCCGGGTCAAGGGCCGGCAGTAGCCTTAAGCCCGACCAGGACGGTTATTCTTACGGCGCGGACACTGGTTTTCCGCAAACATCTACCCCCGAGGTTGCTATGAAAAAGTTTGGTTATCTGTCGGCAGTCCTGCTGGCCGGGATCCTGTTTCTCGGCACCATGGCCTGCTTTGCCCAAGACCCCACGGTGAAACCCGGAACGGAACTGGATGGCTACTCCTGGACGAAGTCCACGGACAACGAAAAGCAGACGTTCCTGTATGGCGCCGGGAGCGCCATCGTGCTGGAATACCATGTGCGGGAGAAGCACCAGGAGGAGCCCTCCAGATTCGTCCAGGGCTGGGTGGAGGCCTGCGCGGACTTGAGCTGGACCCAGCTGGCCGCCAAGGTGGACGACTACTATGCCGCCAACCCGGACAAGCTGCAGCGCCACGTGTTCGAAGTCCTCTGGCATGAAGTGATCAAGCCCCGGTTGAAGGGCTAAGGAGGCCGCCATGAAAAGCATGCTTCTTTGCATCGTGCTGGCAGTGTCCCTCGGCCTTGTGGCCTGCACCAACATGAACAGAACCCAGCAGGGCGCCCTGTCCGGCGGCGCCATCGGCGCCGGTGCCGGGCTCGGCATCAGCGCCCTGTCCGGGGGAAGCCTCGGGACCGGCGCCTTGATCGGCGGCGCCCTGGGCGCCGTGGCCGGCGGCCTCTACGGCAACGAACAGGACCAGGGCAGCGGACGCAGGGACAGACGCGGAAGCCGCTATTAGCCGCGGCTGAGCAAACCGGACCGGACACGCCCGGAGCGGCGCGAGGGGAGCCCGCCATCCAAGGCAGGCTCCCGCTCGCGACGTTTCCGTGGGCCCTCATGTGAAGCTGTTCACAAGCGCAGCTTTGGAATTGCCAAATGCCGTGGACTCGTGCATAGGGGCAGAAACACGGCCCGACGTTCCCCCCTTCGCGCCAGGAAACAAAACAAAGCGAGTCCCATGAAGCTTTCCGCCAAAGCGCGCTACGCCGTGCGCATCCTGCTTGATCTTGCCAGGCACCAGGACGAAGGTCCGGTGCGCGTGGCGGATATTTCCGGGCGCACAGGGGTGTCCGCCCGCTTCATCGAACAGATCCTGAAACCGCTCAAAAAGGCCGAGCTGGTGACGAGCACGCGCGGCGCCACCGGCGGCTACGCGCTCATCGCCCCCCCCGAGGACATCAGCCTGGCGCGTGTCATCCGCATCATCGAGGGCAGCCTCTGCCTGACCCAGTGCTGCGAGAACCCCAAGGTCTGCACCCGCTCCTCGCATTGCCGCAGCCACCGGGCCTGGGTCCGCGTGACCCAGGTCATGGAGGCCGAACTCGAGGGCATCAGCATCAAGGACCTTCAGGACGACACCATCCCCGGCACAGCAGCCCACGGCTGCGCCTGCTGACACCGCCCACCTGCACGCCCATTTCCGCCCCCTACGCCCCCCGCATCGTCCATCCCCCTGCTGCGCGGGAGAATTCCGCATTCTCCCTCCTGCCTGCGGGTGTTAGTCAACACGCCAGATTAATTCGATAAAAAAATATTGCCCATTTTTTCACAAACACCCTTGACTGCGTAGGCTTTTCATCGTAATCACGACTTAAACAATCGTGATTGAGCTTATCGCGTTTGATTCTATCGCGATTGCACCAATGGCGATTGTCATGGTCGAACACAGGCTGCACCGCCAAACAACGGGACCGGCATGAAACCAACCGCGAGAACCTGCCACGCAACCCGCATCCTCCTCGAGCTTGCGCACC
>JANXYI010000010.1 GCA_025350085.1 Deltaproteobacteria bacterium | reverse complement strand
TGACCACGGCGGTCAGGCCCTCGCGCACGTCCTCGCCGGACAGCTTTTCCTTGAGCTTTTTGGAGAGATCGGACTTCTGGATGTAGGTGTTGAGCGCGCGGGTGAGCGCGGTCTTGAAGCCCGCCAGGTGTGTGCCGCCCTCGATGGTGCGGATATTGTTGGCAAAGGTCTGGACGTTTTCCTTGTAGCCCTGGTTGTACTGCACGGCTATTTCCGTGACCACGGTGCCGTGGTCGGAGTCGGAATCGCCGATGCCGTAGATCAGGTCGTGCACCGCTGTCTGGCCCTGGTTCAAGTCCTCCACAAAGGAGCGGATGCCACCCTCGAACTTGAAGCTGTCCTTGTCGCCGGTGCGCTCGTCGGAGAACTCGATCTCCAGGCCGCGGTTCAGGTAGGCCAGCTCCTGGAGCCGTTTTTTCAGCACCGCGTACTCGTACTGGTTGGTCTCGAAGATCTCCTCGTCGGCCGTGAAGCGGATCTTGGTGCCGTTGCCCACGGCCTCGCCGATGTCCTCCACCGGGCCTGTGGGCACGCCGCGCTGGTAGGTCTGGCGGTAGGAGCGGCCGCCGCGCTTCACCGTGGCGATGAGGGTCTCGGACAGCGCGTTGACCACGCTGACGCCCACGCCATGCAGGCCGCCGGAGACCTTGTAGGCGTTGTTGTCGAACTTGCCGCCCGCATGCAGGATGGTCATGACGACTTCGAGCGCCGTCTTCTTCTCCTTGGGGTGCATGTCCACCGGGATGCCGCGGCCGTTGTCGGACACGGTGACGGAGTTGTCCATGTGCAGGGTCACGCGCACCCGGGTGCAGTGCCCGGCCATGGCCTCGTCGATGGAGTTGTCCACCACCTCGTAGACCAGGTGGTGCAGGCCGCGCACGTCGGTGGAGCCGATGTACATGGCCGGGCGCTTGCGCACCGCGGAGAGGCCCTCGAGAACAGTGATGCTGTCCGCTGTGTAGGCAGCGGCGTTTTTTTCCTTGTCAGTCATGGCTAGGCGTTTTCCTCGGCGTAGTAGGTCTCGTCCTGGATCATCATGGGCATGATGATGACATTGTAGTTCGCGTCCTTGTCCCCGGCGATGCCGCAGGGGGCCTCGGCCCCGGTGAGGGTGAAGGTCACCTGCTCCGAGGCATAGTGCGAGAGGATCTCGATCAGGTTCCTGGTGGGGAAGGCAATGCGCTGCAGATCGCCCTGGAAGGCGGCGCTGAGCGGCTCCTGGGCCGTGCCCACGTCCTGGCCCTGGCTGTAGAGCACTACCTCGCCTGGGCTGAACAGGAAGTATGTGCAGCGGTTGCTCTCGGTGTTGAAGATGCTGATGCGCTCCAGGGATTCCATGAGCTCAGAGCGGTTAACGGTGAGCCTTGACGCGGACGGGTCCTTGAGCTTGGACAAGAAGCCCTGGTAGTTGGGATACTGGTAGAACGACAGCGGCAGGCTGAAGGTCTCGCGGTGGTCGCCGCTGCGCAAAAAGAGCCTTTTTTCACCCAGGGACAGCTCTATTTCCTCAGCACCCAGCCATTTTTTCAGTTCAGACAGATATTTGCGCTGGATGAGCGCTCCCTCGCGCGGGAGCAGAGCAAATATGTCGTCGTTGACAAAGGTGAACATGGCGAACTGGTGACCATTCAGACCGCAGACCTCCACGCGCTTGCCAGAGGCGTCCTGCTCGGGCTTGAGGTACAGGCAGGCGATGGCCTCCATGCTGTCCTCCTCGCTGATGCAGAAGCCGATCTTGTCGATGATCTCGTGCAGGAAATCGCCGCTCCAGAACACGGTCTCGCCCTCAGGGAACGGCGTGAAGGCCTGGAACCAGTCCGGCTCGTTGGCGGGCAGCTTGTATTTGCGGCTGCCCTGCTCCACCAGCACGTTCTTGCCCTCGCCGTCAGCCTTGAGGGTCAACTCCCCTGGCGGCAGCTTGCGCACCAGGTCGCAGAAGGCCCGGCCCTGCACACCCACCCGGCCCGGCGTGTCTACCCTGGCCGGGTACTCGCCGCAGAACTCCAGGCTGGAGTCCGTGGACATGATCTTCAGGCTGCCGTCAGCCGCCTCCAGCCAGATGCTGCGCAGGAAGGCCGCTCCGGTCTTGGCCGGAATGATGCCCGCGGACTTCTGCAGGCCCTCAATGATCTCGTCACGGTTAACCTTCACAAACATACATATTCTCCTTGGATGGCTTCTATGAGCAGCGCCGGTTTGTTCGCAACAGTGGCAACATCCGTGATTTATTCACTCTCTTACAAACATGGCATGTTGTTTCACAGGAACAGCCTGTGTGTTCCAGCTGGCAAAACCGCCTTTAGTCCGCCTGCCGACAACGAACCTTCAAATCTTTCAACAGCTGTTTCATTTCCTTGCCATCTTCCTGCAATTCTTTGATCTTTTTAACAGAATAGATGACCGTGCTGTGGTCCTTGCCGCCAAAGGTGCGCCCCAGGGCCGGGTAGGACAGGCCGAGCAGTTCCCGGCAGAGGAACATGGCCACCTGCCGGGCCAGGGCAATACCCTGCCGCCGGTCCTCGCCCATGACGTCCTTGCGCTTGACCTGGTAGTGCTGGCACACGGTCTCGATGACGCTGTCCGCCGTGACCTTGGGCAGGTCGCGCTCCTCGGTGTTGGACAGGATGTGTTCGAAATCGCGCGCCGAGATGTCCTTCCGGACCAGCTCGCGGAAGGCCAGCAGCTTGATCAGGATGCCGTTGAGCGCCCGGAAGTTCTGGAAGCGCTGGGCGAGCAGCAGGATCTGCTCCTTGCTGAGCGGCAGCTTCTTGGCCCGCACGCGCTCCTGGATGAGCGCCACGCGCACCTCCATGTCCGGCTGCTTGAGGCTGACCACCAGGCCGCCCTCCAGGCGCGAACGCAGGGTCGGGATCAGGTCCTCGTATGCGCCGATGCGGTCCTGGCAGGTGAAGACCATCTGCCTGTGCCCGTCATGGAACTGGTTGAAGACGACGAGCAGTTCCTGCTGGAGCCTGTCGTCCCCGGCCAGCCAGTGGATGTCGTCCACAAGCAGGAACCGGTGGCCGGAGACAAGGCCGCGGGCAGTGAGGGCGTCGCCCTGGGACAGGATGGAGCGCAGGCCCTCGCCCGTGGTCACCAGTATCTCCGTCAGGGGATGGTGCTTGGCCATCTCGTTGGCAATGGCTTTCAGCAGGTGGCTCTTGCCCGACCCGGACTTGCCGCAGATGACAAAGGGGTTGAACTGGGCCGAGCCGTCCCGGGCCACCTGGCGCGCGGTCTCGAGCGGGAAATAGTTTTTGGAGTTGGTCAGGAAGCTCTCGAAGCTGTACTGGGCGTCAAAGGGGAAGCAGAGCTTCCTGGGCGCCGGAGCCGGTCCAGGGCCGCTGCCGCGCCGCGAGCCCGGGGTGACGTAGCTTATGTCGCAGGGTGCGCCCTGGAAGCGGTGTAGCTCGGCCTCGAAGCGGTCCTGCATGCGTCCGGCGAACCACTGGGCGAAATAGCTGTGCGGAAAGGCGACGCGCACCTCGCGGCCGTCCCCGGACTTTTCAATGTCCAGGGGATCGAACCAGCGTTTCAGTTCGTGCTCGGTGCAGGAACCGGCAAGGTGTTCGCGCAGGGCTTTCTTCACGGTCCTGTGGCCTGTATCCTTCGTCCAATTTGTGGAAAAACAAGGAGAAATTCTTCGGGCTGACAGGGGGCCTCCCGGGCCTCCCGCATCACCCCACCTACTACCCGAAAACCCCTCCGATGCCAAGTGAATAGCGCATGGGCCACAAGGAAAAAGAATTGCCAACCGCGGCGTTTTGAGCCATGCTCCTGAGGTCGTCGTGCGGGCTGGTTTTCCACAGCCTGGGCGGTTTTTTCCAGAGCGTGTTCAAACAGTCCGGAGCAAGGCTATGGGCAGCAAACAGGGCCAGGCCGCGGTCTTCACCGTGGTCCTCAAGCCGGACGAGGTCCGGGTGCGCAAGCGCCTGGCCCCGGCCAGCCGCCCCATGACTGACCAGCGGCGGAAAAATCCCCGGCACCGGCCTGATCACCTCGCCGACGCCTAGGGGCCGCAGGCCCGCACCGGGCGCGCCCAACATTTTCAAGCAGGGTCCAGCAGCGGAGGACACATGGCCGGGAAAGCCAAGACCGGAAAGACCATCGCCGAGATCAACGAGCGCATCAAGAAGGGCAAGGCCGTGGTGCTCACGGCCGAGGAAATGATCGAGACCGTGAAGCGCCTGGGCAAGACCAAGGCCGCCAAAGAGGTCGACGTGGTCACCACGGGCACCTTCTCGCCCATGTGCTCCTCGGGCCTGCTGTTCAATTTCGGCCAGGAGCCGCCCTTGATGAAGGCCAGCCAGGTCTGGCTGAACAACGTGCCCTGCTACGCGGGCCTGGCCGCCGTGGACGCCTATTGCGGCGCCACCGAGCCCAGCGCGGACGACCCCCTGAACAAGGTCTACCCCGGCCGCTTCGCCTATGGCGGCGGGCATGTCATCGAGGACCTGCTGCGCGGCAAGCCCGTGCGCCTGCGCGCCAAGGCCTACGGCACGGACTGCTATCCGCGCAAGGACCTGGAAAAGGACGTGACCCTCGCCAGCCTGCCCAACACCTGGCTGCTCAACCCGCGCAACTGCTACCAGAATTACAACTGCGCCGTGAACATGTCCGGCCGGACCATCTATACCTATATGGGTCCGCTCAAGCCCGGCTGCCGCAACGCCAACTACGCCACCTCGGGCCAGCTCTCGCCCCTGTTCAACGACCCCTTTCTTCGCACCATCGGCCTGGGGACGCGGATCTTCATGGGCGGCGGCGTGGGCTATGTCATCGGCGCAGGCTCCCAGCACAACGCCAAGCCCCAGAGAAACGAGCGCGGCATCCCGCTCTCGGCCTCGGGCACGCTCATGCTCAAGGGCAACCTCAAGGGCATGGACGCGCGCTATGTGCGCGGCGTGTCGCTCGTGGGCTACGGCTGCTCGCTGAACATGGGCGTGGGCATCCCCATCCCCATCCTGGACGAGGACATGGCCTGGTTCACCGGCGTCTCGGACGCGGACATCCAGATGCCCATCAAGGACTACGGGTACGACTATCCCAACGGCATCAGCCGCAGCCTCGGCTATGCGACCTTCGAGGAGCTGAAAAGCGGCTCCATCGTGGTCAACGAGCGCAAGACGCCCACGGTGCCTGTGACCAGCTACACCATTTCCCTTGAAATCGCCGAGACGCTCAAGAAATGGATCGAGGAGGGCAAGTTCCTGCTCTCCGAGCCGCAGGATAAGATACAGTCCATATGACGCAAAGGGGAGGCCGCAAGCCTCCCTTTTTTT
>JANXYI010000462.1 GCA_025350085.1 Deltaproteobacteria bacterium | reverse complement strand
GGCCCATGCGGCCCTGGCGATGAACTGGGTCACCTATGGGTCCGGCGGACACAGCAAACGCCCGCACGGCCTGGTGATCGAGAACTACACGCAGCGGCTGCCCCTCGGCGACCCCATGAACTTTCACATCAAGTCCATAGTGAAGCCCGCCTGCACGCGTGAGGTCCTGTCGCCGCACCATTTCGCCTATGCCCCGGGCTGCTCTGCCGTCAATCCGGACCGCATGCCCATTGCGGCGTTCTTCAGCCCGCCCTGCATCGACACCGTGCGCGTCAACCACTACTACTACCGTTCCCAGGAGGAGTTCGAGCAGAAGATCAGGCGCGGCCGCGCAGACACCAACGCACCAGAGCTCACGCGCAGCATCGAGACCTTCAACCGTCAGTTCGAGGCCGAACAGCAAGAGGACCTGAGCGCCCACAAGTATCTAGAAAAACTCAAGACCTTATTGAAGTCCGGGTCCGCGGCCGAAACCATGGCCCTTTCACGACGCAACATCGCGCAAGATCCGCCGGGCTACCTCTCGGCCTTTGTGGACATGACCCGGCAGGGCGACGCAGGCAAGGCCGACTTGATCCTGCGCGAGGCGCTGACGCGCTTCCCGGACGATCCGGCGCTGATCACGGTGCGCGCCAGCTGCCTGCGCCTGACCGGGGACTTCGAGATGGCGCGCTCGGAGCTGCACCGCGCCCTGGCCCTCGGCACCACGCCCCAGGCCCTGGGCGAGCTGGCGGCCCTGCACGCGGTGCTGGGCGAAAACGAGCTGGCGCAAAAGCTGCGGGAGTTCCAGAACTTCGTGGACCAGATGGGCGCGCGCGGGGCGTGAGGGGCGAGGCGCGGCGGCCCGGGCGCAGCACCCTGTCCCGCGCACTCTCCCCCTCTGCCGCGCTTGATTTCAAAATCCTGTCAAGCATTTTCCACCTGCCTTTTTCCGGCCAATTTTGTCCCATTTTGTCCCTTCTTTGCCGTTTTCAAATGGCACCCCAAAACCCATGCTATGCTCCCCGGCAACACCCGGCGGACACCGGGCACCCGCAAACCACAACCAGGGAGTTTGCCATGAGTGGAACTGGAGATCAGCACATCGGAGATAGCCAGCTCATTTCCGGCCTGCCGAAGCACATGGCGGCTGTTGCCGGGGCTGGCGAAAACACGTATTGGGAAATCGTTCCCGACGAAAACGCCTGCGCCACGTGCCGTTCGTTGCGGGAATGCGTTTCGAGAGGAATCCTGTCCCGGTTCATCCGAACTGCGCGTGTGAGGTCATACGGGTGCCCCCGCCGGAGAGGCAGAAGGGGGTTGTGGCTTTCGGTGATTTGCAGGGGGATGGAGACCACGACACAAAGCAATTCGAAGCAGGGCAGATAATCACTGTCGAGATACGGAACCTGGGGCCATTTTGGGCTGGAGTTAATATGCGGGTTGACCAGGAGAAGGAGCAATCAACCGGCCACATGCGGCCAGGGAAAGTCATGTACTTTGAATTCTCAAAATTCCGAGAGCACCCTGTTCCCTGGGAAGTCTTCCTTATCTGCGTCGGCGGCGACAACTCGACCATCCGATACTTCATCCGTGGGTGACGCGAAATGAAAATCCTTCTCCTATTTCTTCTGCTCCTGGTTCCTTCGGCTGCATTCGCCCAGTCGACCTACGACCTCTCCTGCAGCAACGTGGCCAGGATACGCATTTTTCGTCTCAAGGCCGCTGGTTGGCAAATTGATACCCCACAGGGTTACTTTCATATACTCGCCCTAGACCTGACACCGGATGCGGCTCAAGGGTTTTGGAAACGGCTCAAGACAGCACCCATGACCCACTTTCAGTACAATGGGATGAACTTAAGAAAAGAAAATCTAACCATTACGGCAAATGGCGGGTCTCTCAGGAATGACACCCCGGCAATGACAGGCTTTTCGGATCAAGGGATCGACATCGCCATCATCCGAGAGCAGGACGCTTTCGACGCGGCGCGTGCGGTATGCCCGGCGCTGGTGCCTACCAAGGTGCTCGAAGATGGCAAGTGGGAGTAGTCGGCGGATGAAATGCATCATACTCTTGCTTCTGTTGCTGTTTTCTACAACAGCAACAGCCGCAAACACCTACGACCTCTCCTGCGAAAACGTGTCCAGGGTCCTCATCGTCCGCAGCGAGGACAGCTTCCTCGGGCTGCATACGCCACAGGGCCACATGTACTCCGTGTCCTTCCGGCTGAAGCCGGACGCCGCAGACCGCTTCCAGCCGATCCTCGAAGCGTCGCGGAAGCTCATAGTTCATAGCGACGATCTAGGCGGATATTCCCGCAGGGGGCTCGTCGTCACGTCCAACGGCCAACCGCTGCGCAACGACGTGCCGGAAATTTGGGCGCACAGCGGAGCATATGTGAACACCTTCATCCTGCGCGAAGAGGACGCCTTCGCCACGGCGCGGTCCGTCTGCCCGACAGCCCCCATCGAGCTGATCATCCCGCCCAGGATGTCCAGCCCAGGACAAGAATAGTAACCCGCAAAAAAGGCCGGGGCCCTCGCGAACCCCGGCCTTTCATTTCCTACCCTGTCTAGCTAGCCGACCTTGGCCGCCTGCATCTCCTCGGCCGTGAAGTCCCACACGGTGCCGTGGGGCGCGAGCTTCTCATTCTTGAAGAAGTCCGGCAGCTGGTCGTCCGCGATGCTGAACCCCGCGGCCTTGTTGAAGGCCAGCTCGTCCTTGAGCGTGCTGACGCCAAGGGCCACCACGTCGTCCACGGTGTACGGCTTGCCGGTCAGCGCGCTCACCATCTCCGCGATGCAGGGCACGCCGTCGGCGTTGTCCAGCACGGCAAAGGCCACGAACAGGCACAGGCCCAGGCTGTCCACTGCGGCCGTGGCCACCTGCAGGTTCTTGGAGATCTCAATCTGGCCCTCCTTGCCGCGCGGGGCCACATCGCCGCCGACCTTGAGGATGTTCTGGCACACGGCGTAGCCTGCGGTGTGGTCCGCGCCCTGGGTGGTGGTGCAGTAGGTCACGCCGATGCCCTTGACGCTGCGCGGGTCATAGGCGGGCAGGGCCTGGTTCTTGACCACGGGCACGCGGTCCACGCCAAAGGCCTGGGCGGCGAAGCCCGTGCCGTTGCCGATGATGCGGCCCATGGAGTCGTTCTTGTCGCCCACGCTGCGGATGAGCTTCTCGGCGGCCTTGCCGTCGCCCCAGGGGATGATGCCGCCTTCCATGGCCATGGCGATGGTGTTGCCCAGATCGATGGTGTCCAGCCCCATGTCGTCGCAGGCGCGGTCGAGCGCGGCGATGTCGTCCAGGTCCTTGATCAGCGTGTTCGCGCCAAAGGCCCACACGGTCTCGTACTCGAAGCCCGAGGTCAGGTACTTGCCAGCCTTGTCCACGTACACCTGGGAGCACTGGATGACGCAGCCGGTGTGGCAGCCGTGCCTGGTCTTGCCGCCGCGCTTGGTGATGGTCTCGGCAATGGCCTCGCCGGAGATTGCCGCGGCATGCTCAAAGCGGCCCTCGCGGAAGTTCTTGGTGGGCAGGGCGCCCGCCTCGTTGATGATGTTGATCAGGATCGCCGTGCCAAAGGCCGGCAGGCCCTGGCCTGTGACCGGGTGGCCCAGCAGGA
>JANXYI010000457.1 GCA_025350085.1 Deltaproteobacteria bacterium | reverse complement strand
TCGCCGCTGTTCAACAGGCGCTACAAGCAGTATGTGCAGCAGGTCGTGGCGCCGCAGCTCACCTCGCAGGAGTTGCAGGCCGGCTTCACCACTGTCTGGCGCCAGCTGTACCTGACGCGGGACAAGGCCGACCATGACCAGCGGCCCCTGGTGCTGGCCGGTCCGGAGCGCAGCGTTGGCGAGTTCAACATGCCCATGCTCGAGGGCCTTGGCGTCCGCTACCTGGTCTCGGCCCGGCCCCTGCGCGATGCTGAAGGCGTTGCCGAGCTCGTGGCCGTGGATGGCGTGGACCTGGCAATGCCAGCACTGCTGCAGGGCACGGAGATTGGCCGCAGCCTGGTCCAGCCCCTCTGTATCTACAGGCTGATCCGGGCCAGGCCCCTGGGGTCCCTGGTCCGGGCCGAGATCCTGCCTGCCGGGCAGGGGGCCCTGCAGGCCCTGGCCAGCGCGCCAGCAGAGACCGTCCGCCAGACCGCGTTCGTGGAACAGGCGGACCTGCAAGGGACCGCGCGCACCGGCCTTGACGCAGGCGCCGGAGTTTTTTCCGCACCAGTCAACCAGCCCAGGCTTGTGTCCTGGGCGCCGGACAGGCTGGTCTTCGCGGGCACGGCCCCGGGCCCGGTTCTGCTGCTGTTGGCCAACAATTTCGACCCGCGCTGGACCGCCACATGCAATGGCGAACCCGCGCCCGTGGTCCGCGCGAACCATGCCTTCCAGGCTGTGCCCCTGCCCGGGGCCGGGGACTTTACCGTTATCCTGAACTACCACGCCCCGGGCATCTGGTGGCTGCACCTGGCCTCCCTGGCCGGCTGCGGTCTCCTGTTCAGCGGCCTCGTCTTCAGGACCCGTGCTTCGGGGGGGCTCGCGGCTCCGGCACCAGCTCCCGCGTCCGGCCCGCTCCTGCCTGTGGGCTGCGTCCTGGCCGGGAGCGCCATGGCCCTGGTCTGGAGCCTCGGCTTTGCCCTGTTCGTGCTGCGCAAGCTGGTGCCCGGGTCCGGCCAGGCGTTGACCATGACTTACGCCCTGTTGATTATTCCGCTCCTGGGCCCGTGCATCGGCGGCTGGGCGGCGTTTTTCGCCAGCCAGGTGCTGGCCTGCAAGGGCACCGGCGCTTTTGTTCCCCGCGAACCGGGCCAGGGTTGATTTTCCAGACCCGAAGGGGTAGGGGACCAGCTGTTAAAAACATACGGAAGGAGCCACTTTGCGACCCTCAGCCAAACCGCAAATCATACTGATCTACCCCAAGACAGGCATGGACTTCGGGTCCACCGTGGCGCCTCCGCACGCTGTGCTCTCCGTGGCAGCACCCCTTGACAAGGAAGGCTACCGGATAGCCATTCTGGACCAGCGCAACCAGGCCATCACCCGGGAGCTGCTGCAGAGCCTCATCACAAGCGAGACCATCTGCATCGGCGTGTCCAGCATGACCGGCACCCAGGTGAAGAACGCCCTCAAGATCACCCGCATCGCCCGCGAACTTACGGACGGCAAGGTGCCCATCGTCTGGGGCGGCACCCATCCCACGGTGCTGCCGGAGCAGACCGTGGCCCATCCAGACATCGACGTGGTGGTGATCGGCGAGGGCGAGCTGACCTTCTCGGAGCTCATCCACGCCCTGGATGCCAAGCGCCCCCTGAAAGATATCAAGGGCATCATCTACAAGGACGGCGGCCTGATTTTCCGCAACGAGAACCGGCCGCTCATGGACATCGAGGAGCTTTTGCCCGTGCCCTGGCACCTGGTGGACGTTGACAGCTACATCCACCGGGACATGTACGTGAAGCACCGCTCCCGCGTGCTCGACATCGGCCAGACCAGCCGCGGCTGCCCCTTCCGGTGCGGCTTCTGCTCCAGCGCCAGCATCCGCGGCCGGAAATGGCGCGCCATGAGCTCGGACAAGGCGCTCAGCATGATCAGTGAGACCGTGGGCCGGTTCAAGCTCGACGGCCTCTGGCTGCGCGACGACGAGTTCTACATCGACCGCAAGCGCGCCTTTGCCATCACCGAGGGCATGATCGGCAACAACATCGACGTGAGCTTCTACACCTCAGGCACCCGGGTGGACGTCTTCCTGGGCGCCTCGGACGAGGAGCTGCTGTCCATGAAGCGCGCCGGGGCCCATACCCTCAAGTTCGGCGCGGAGTCCGGCTCCCAGCGCGTGCTCGACCTGATGCAGAAGGGTATCACCCCGGAGATGACCCACAAGGCCAACCGCCGCTGCCAGCGCCTGGGCTTTGTCCCGGCCTTCGGCCTGGTCATCGGGTATCCCACCGAAACCTTTGAAGACATGGACATGACCATCGACATGGCCTATGCCCTGAAGCGCGAGAATCCCGAGGCGCAGCTGGAGACCATGGCCCAGTTCACCCCGCTGCCGGGCACCCCGAGCTTTGCCCTGGCCCTGGAGCACGGGCTCAAGCCCCCGCAGACCCTGGAGGCCTGGAGCGACTGGCTCTTCGACGACTACGACATCGAGGGCCTCAAGCTGCCCTGGTACAACCGCGACGAGCGCATGTGGATCGGCAACATCAGCTACATGTCCATCCTGGGCAACGCCCTGGGCAATGCCCTGGACAGCGTCAGTTCCATGCCGCTGCGCCTGCTGTTCAAGTCCATTTCCGGTCCGGCCAGCGCCTATTTCCGCTACCGCTTGGAGCACAAGCTCTACCGCAACGCCCCGGAACTGGCCCTGGTGCGCTACCTGCGCCGCAAGCTCTTCTATGAGAGCGAATCCACCATGACCTAGGGCGACTCCCTGCGCCACCCAATAACAAAGCCCCGGAACCTGTGTTCCGGGGCTTTGTTATTGGGTCAAGCAGCACGGCTGTGTTGCCGTGGACGGAGAATGTTCCGGCTAGCAGAGCTTGACGCTGCCGCAGCCGCCCTTCTTCATGAGCATCTCCGGATGGGCGGCTGCGCAGGCCAGCACGTCCTCGTAGATCTTCTGCACCACGGACACGGGAATCCTTTCCCCCAGGCGGATGATGGGCGTATCCTCCTCCAGCAGGCTGAACCAGTCGCAGCCAGCGAGAAAGTCCCAGGCGCCCCTCTTGCCGCAGGTGTAGACCCCCTGCTTGGTCTGCAGAATCACCTGGAAGGCGTCGTAGCTGTTCACGTTTTCCAAAAGTTCAGGCGGGGTGCTGTCGTGCAGGGTGCTGGCCTGGATGGACAGAAAAAAGGCCTCGCCAATCTCCAGGTCCTCAAACCAGCGTTCCCCGGTCTCCTGGTTCCTCATGCATTCCTTTAACAAAGTGCGAAAGTCCACGGCCATGCTGGCTTCTCCTGGGTCTGAAGGGTTGGCTGGTCTTTTCAGAAGGGATAGACCGCCTCCGGGCCGTCCTTGGACGAGGTCGGCTTGCCGGATTTGGCTTCCAGGGCGTTCAGGCGGTTGCGCGCGGCCTCCTTGGCCTCCTTGGTGTCCGCAGTGGCGATGACGGCGTTGAGAAATTTCTTGGCCGGTTCGAAATTGCCCTTGAGCTCGTAGATCATGGACGCCCGGTACATGGCCACCGTGGGCCACATGGGCTCCTTGGGGTATTGGTAGGCCAGGCGCAGGAAGTAGTCCAGGGCCGCATCATGATTGTTCAAGGCGTACTCGCCCTCGCCCAGCCAGTACAAGACCTCGGCCTGAAGCGGCCGGGGCAGCGTCTCGCGCTGCTCCCAGAGCAGAAGCAGGTGCTTGCGCCCGTTCTCATAGTCGCCCTTGAGCTGCAGAAAGGTGGCCATCTCCAGGCGCGTCTGCACGTCAAAGTCCACGCCCAGCCTGGTCATGGCCTGGTAGGACGCCAAGGCCTCGGCATCCCGGCCTGCGTCGCGCTCCATCTTGGCCTTGAGGCCCAGGCGCACAGCCTGCATTCTTTTGTCAACTGACATATCGGCCATTCGATTCAGGTAGGTTTCGGCCAGCTGGAAGTAGCGGCCCGCGATGGCCTTCTGAGCCAGGAAGGTCAGGCAGCCGTAGCCAAAGGCCGTATCCGGGAAGAGAAAGGCCGAGCGCCGGGCCAGTTCCGGGCCAGGGGCGGCGTCCCAGCGGGCCTGCCAGTCGGCCAGGACCAGCAACCGGTCCAGCGGCCAGAGCTTGTTCACGGTGCTGGAGCGGCCCACCTCGGCCCTGGTCCAGAAGGGGGCCTCTGCGGTGAGGGCCGAGGCGGACCCGGCCGCGGCCAGCAGGCCGTGCAGGGCAGGGGAGAGCTTGGCGGCTGCGCCCATCTCCTGGGGCAGGAGGTTCTTGACATCCTCCTGGGTCAGCAGGCCCCCGGCCAGGCGCAGGCTCAGCGGCAGCTTGCGCTTGTCCAGGCCTTCCCAGGTCTCCCGGGCAGCGTCCAGGTCGCCGTTCTCGAGCAACAGCACGAGTTTGAGCGAGCGCAGCAGGCGCGACATGTCCTCGGAGAGCAGCAGGGACTGCAGCTCCTTGTCCACGGCCTCGCGGGCCTGCTCATTGGGCAGCTGAATGATGCTGTTGCGGAATTTTGTCCAGGATGCGGAACTCGGGCTGCCCAGGAACCAGTCCTCGCGGTTGGCGCTAAAGCTCGCCAGCAGGTTCGCGCTCCAGAAACCGGCGGCCTTGGCGTAGCCTGCAGCGCGCAGGGTCTTGGTTTCGTGCGGCTTGCCGGACTTCATGAAGGAGAGCATGGCGGCCCAGAAGTCGCGCAGGGCCGGGTCCGGCAGGGCGGCCAGGGACTGCCCGGCGCGCTCGTAGTCCTCCAGGCTGGCTGCGGCCAGGGCCTGGGCAATGTGCTGGCGGTCGGCCGCAGTGACGCTCAGGGGCGCGTCCTTGTCCTTTGACGGGTCCTTGGCCGCGGGTTTAGCCGTGGGCGAGACCTCGCCGGTGGCCAGGCTGAGGGCCTCCCTGGACTTGACCCAGAAGTTCTCCGGCCCCCAGGCAGCCTCGGCCTGGGCCAGCAGGGTGCGCAGATTGCCCTCCAGGGCCTCGCGCGAGCTGGAGGGGTTGCCCACAAAGGCCCAGAACTGGCGGCGCCAGACGTCCACCCACAGGGCCTCCAGGCCGGGCTCGGCCGTGAGCCGCTCCTTGAGGGCCTTGGCGTCCATGAGCTTGGCCGCGTGGCTGAACCAGATGACGGCCTTGTAAGGATCACCCAGGGCGCGGTGGGCCTGGGCGCCCAGGAGCAGGCGCTGGATCTCGATGCCGGGCTCGTTGTACGCGGGCTGGCCCTCGATGAGCGCAAGCGCCTGCTGGGACGAGCCCTGCATCAGCAGCCCCTCGGCGCGCTTGAGGGCACCCACATCGCCCTCAGCGCCGGATTCCTCGGGCGCGGGCAGCACGATGCGGTCATAGGCCCCGTATTTCTTGAGCCACAGTTCATAGGCTGGGTCCGTGGGTGCCGGTTTGGCCTTGTCCTCGTTGGCTGGGCTGCTGGCGGGCTTGACCACGGCCTTGCGCTGGGCGGCCTGGCTAGCTGGAGCCAGGACAAGGACCAGAAGCACGGGCAGAAGCAGGCGTACGCCGGAGGTCCCGGACACGCGGAAAGGTATCTTCATGCTGTTCGCCTCGAAAATGCATCTCGCCTTGCGCGCAAGACGGTCAGGGTTTCAACGGCCGGGCCTTTCATGCCACAGAATCGCGGCCCAGGGAAGAGAGCGGGCGGCTCGCATATCGGGCTGACGCGTTGCAAAGTTTACATAATTTACATTATGAGACAACGCACCGAGCGGCCCGGCTGCTCGACAACTCCTCCGGAGACCGGCCGGATGGCTACTTCTTGGCCCAGTCCGCCAGGAACTTGGCCAGGCCGCTGTCGGTGAGCGGATGCCGGACCAAGTCCAGGAGCACACTGAGCGGAATGGTGATGGCGTCGGCGCCCAGAAGCGCGGCCTGATGGAAATGGGAACAGCTGCGGATGCTCGCGGCCAGGACCTGGGTGGACAGGTCGTAGTTGCGGAAGATGGTCATCAGGTCCTGGATGAGCTGCAGGCCGTCCTGGCCCACGTCGTCCAGCCTGCCGATGAACGGACTGACATAGGTGGCCCCGGCCTTGGCCGCCAGAAGCGCCTGGTTGGCGGAAAAGACCAGGGTCGCGTTGGTCTCGATGCCGCGGTTGTGCAATTCCTTGATTGTCTTGAGACCTTCAAGGGTTACTGGAACCTTGATCACGATGTTCGGGGCGATCTTCACAAGATCACGGGCCTCGGCCAGCATGGCGGGGGGATCCAAGGCCAGGACCTCCACGCTCACCGGGCCGTCGATCTCCTTGCAGATCTGGCGGACGATCTTTTTCCAGTCCCCGGGCTCTTTCGCCAGCAGGCTCGGGTTGGTGGTCACGCCCTCAATGGCGCCAAGGGCCTTGGCCTGCCGGATCTGTTCGATGTCCGCCGTGTCGAGGAAGATTTTCATGGGATCTCCTGGCTGGGGTGCTGCAGGCCTGCTGTCGGAGAAGAATCAGCCCTGGCCGCCCTCTTCCGGACCCTGGATCTGGTTCTGGGCCCCGATGCGCTTGAGGTAGGTCTCGCGGCAGTCATAGGAGCAGAAGTTCAGCACCACGTCGCCCTGGCGCACGCGGATGTCGCTGTTCTTGGACACATAGGCCCCACAGACCGGGTCCTTGACCATCTCGCCCGAGGCCTGCAGGTTCTCGGTCTTCTCCTGCTTTTTCGATTCCTTGAAGCGTTTGTCCCCGATGAAGAGCTTCCAGACGACAAAGCCGCAGATGAAGATGATGAGCAGCTTGGTCAGGTTCATCATGGTGTACCCCTTTCCTTTGATGCCGGTCGGTCCTGCTGGGCTGACCCGCCTTTTGCGAGCTATTTCTGGGTGATGTTCAGGCCGTCCAGCGTGTAGTCGAGCTGAGCCAGCACCTGGTCGATGCTGCGGCCGTCCTTGAACACCAGTTTCGGGGCCACGTCGCGCAGGGGCACGAGCACAAAGGCGCGCTTCAGCATGCGCGGGTGCGGCAGGGTCAGGTACTCGCTCTCCATCTCCGTGTCCCCGTACATCAAGAGGTCCAGGTCGATGATGCGCGGGCCGCCCTCAATGCCGCGCAGGCGGCCCATCTGGGTCTCGATGGCCTGGAGCGTGGACAAGAGCCCTGCCGACGCCCAGACATCGGACGCCACCTGCAGGCGCACCACGGCATTGAAGAACCAGGGCTGGTCCAGGACCTGCCCCTGGGGCTCGGTGCGGTAGATCTCAGACTGGGCCTCGAAATGGATGTCGTGGCCGTAGTTTTCCAGAAGCGCCAGGGCCTCGTTGATGTTCGCTTCCGGGTCGCCGATGTTGGCCCCGAGCGCGACAAACGTGGTCAGAGTTGGGAAATCCGTAACACCGCCTCCTTCAGTCGATCCGTGTTCACCGTGAGCGAGATGCGGAAATAGCCCTCGCCCGGAACGCCAAAGCCGTTGCCCGGGGTGGTCACCACGCCGGTTTGTTTGAGCACCCTGGTCACGAAGTCCTGGGACGAGACGCCGCCCGGAACCTTGGACCAGACATAGAAGGTGGCCTCAGGTACGCGGCAGGAGATGCCCGCCTTCTGGAGGGCCTGGATGACCACGTCGCGCCGCTCGCGGTAGACGCCGCGCAGCTCGGCCGTGTAGGCGTCGCCCTGGTTCAGGGCCGCGATGCCCGCCTCCTGCACGGCCTGGAAGATGCCGGAGTCCACGTTCTCCTTGACCTTGCCCAGGCCCTGGACCAGCGAGGCGTTGCCCACGGCCATGCCGATGCGCCAGCCGGTCATGTTGTAGGTCTTGGACAGGGAATGGAACTCGATGGCCACCTCGCGGCCGCCCGGGATCTCCAGAATGGACAGCGGCTTGTTGGCCTCGTTGAAGTACATCTCGGTGTAGGCCGCGTCGT
>JANXYI010000421.1 GCA_025350085.1 Deltaproteobacteria bacterium | reverse complement strand
TGAGGCCGATGTGGAAGGCGAAGGTGGTCACGGTCATGACCGGGTTCTTGCGCCAGCCCAGGGCGTTGAAGGGGACGAGCCAGTTCACGATGGAGCGGAGCGAAAAGCCCCAGCTCATGTAGCTGAGTGACGGGGCGTCCTTCTTTTTGGCCAGCTGGTACATGGAGGAAAGCCGCCAGGCCGAGCCCAGCAGGAAGATGCCCCAGGCCAGCCAGGCCAGGGGGCCGGTGACGAATTCATATGCCGCGTTCATGGTCTCTCCTCCTCCCGCGCCTAGGCGCGGCCCACTTCTGCGACGATGCGCAGGAAGGCGTCCTTGTCCATGGCCCGGATGAGCAGCTTGGTCCCGTCGGGGCTGAACTGGGGCTCCCAGACCTTGGTGAAGTCGCGCGGGTAGACGTGGCCGTTGACCACGATGCTCTGGCGCCCGGCCTTTTCCACCTTTACGGCCACGTTGCCGCCCGTGGCGCTGATGACCGGGGCCCAGGCCATGTCCCAGACCCCGTCCCAGAGCCGCCCGTCCACCAGCACACGCCAGTCGCGGTTCTGGTCGTTGCCGAGCGCCGCCACGGTCTCGGCCTGGCGGCCGATGACCAGATCCGTGATGACCGGCATGGTGACGGACCAGGGCTTGCCGTTCACGGCCACGGTGAACGCCCCGAATTTTGGGGCCACGATGGCCGCGATGTTCTTGCCGTCCTGGCTGATGACCTGCTGCCAGCACTGGGCGAAGCGCGGCTCCCAGATGAGCTGGTCGTCCTGGGCCAGGCCCCAGGCCCCCTTGATGCGCACCGGGGCCACCACGGAACCCGTGGCCGGGTTGAAGCGCGGCTCCCAGACGCAGGCGTAGTTGCCCGCCCACTTCTTCCCGTCCACGGCGATGGAGTAGTCGTACAGCGTGGTGCGCACCTGCACGGCCACGCGCTTGCCCAGGGGGTCGAAGGCCGGGGTCCAGACGTTCATGAAGTTTTCGCTCCAGGCCAGGCCGTCCACGGCCACGCCGAACACCCCGGCGGCAAAGGCGTCGAGGTCGGCCGGCTTGAGCGAGGCCAGCTGCACCACCGCGGCCGAGGACTGGCCGTCGGAGGAGAGCACGGGCTGGTTGGCGTTTTCAAAGAGCGTCTCCCAGGGCACCCCGTCCAGGCACAGGCCGTACTCGCCGCCGGTCTGGATGCAGGCCGCGATGACGTCGCCCTCGTTTGAGAACTGCGTGCCCCAGAGGTAGTCGTAGTTCTCCGGCCAGGCCGTACCGTCCACGGCCAGCGTCCACAGGCCGTCCTGCTGGACCACGGCGGTGAAGCGGCCGTCCGGGCTGAAGCGCGGGTACCAGGCCTTGTCAAAGCTCGTTTCCCACGGCTCCCCGTTGACCAGGGCCGTGAACCCGCCTTCGGTCAGGCTGGCCAGGGCGGCCAGCCTTTCCCCGTCCGGCGAGGCATGCGGCTCCTCGACCCAGGCGCACGTCTCCGGGCATTTCGTGGACGAGAGTATGACCTTCTGTCCTGGTTCCCAATTCCACAAGGTTGGTGGATGCATTTCGCCCTCCCTGCACGCCTGGCGTGCAATACGTATTTTCCGCAGAGTGCTCCGCTAGGAATACTTCGCGATTTCCTCAGATTCATTACCTATGAAAACAAGTTACCAGTGTCGCTCTACAGCATTGCATCATACGTACATGCAATAGTGCCACAATTTTTGCGTTGTGGGAAGCACTATTTCAAATTTTTTGTTTACATACACACGGGGTATGTATATACTTTCAATACATACACAGATGGTATGAGTTGCATAGCGTGTTATTCTCATGTAGTTGCAGTGCCAGTCGCGTTTGTTTCGGACTCTGGAAGGCCGCTCTGGGGCGGGGGCTGGAGCAAACGGGCTCAAAGGGGCAAGGGAGGCGCCATGCGACTGACCACCAAGGGACGCTACGGGATGCGGCTGGTGCTGGACATCGCCCAGCATGAGGACAAGGGGCCGGTGTCCATGGCCGAGACCTCGCTTCGGCAGGACGTCTCGGTCAAATACCTGGAGCGGCTGGTGGGAGAACTCCAGCGGGCCGGATTCGTGCGCAGCGTGCGCGGCCGCGAGGGCGGCCACCTGCTGGCGCTCGCCCCGGAAAAGATCACCGTGGGCGACGTGGTGCGCGCGCTCGAGGGCGACTCGGCCGTGCTGGCCTGCAGCAACAACCGCCTGGCCTGCCCGCGCTCGGTGCACTGCCTCACCCGGGCCATCTGGATCGCGGCCGACCAGGCCATGCTCGAGAAGCTCGACTCCGTCACCGTGCGCGACATCCTGGAAGACGGCCAGAACTGCATCGCCCGCAAGGAGGCCGAGCTGGCCAAATCCCTTCGGCCGCTGCCCGCTGCCGCTCTGGACGACGCCGCCCAGTCCGAGCCGGTCCTGCGCAAGAAGCTGGCCCGGCGGATCTTCCGGCAGCGCCTGGCCCAGACCACCCAGGGACGTCCGGAGCGTCCGGCTGGCGCACCCAAGAAGGTCATGGTCGTGGACGACGACCCGGACATCGTGGACTACCTGACCACGGTCTTCCGCGAACGCGGCTACGACACCTGCTCGGCTTCGGACGGCGACGAGGCCATGGAGGTGCTGGTGACCGAGTTCCCGGATCTGATCACCTTGGATCTGGAGATGCCCCACGAGTGGGGGCCGAAGTTCTACCGCAAATTCTCGCGCATCCCGGAGTTCCGCGACCTGCCCGTGGTCGTCATCAGCGGCCTGCCCGGCATCCACCTGGCCATAAGGAAGGCCGTGGGCACCGTGCGCAAGCCCTTTGACCCGCTGGAAGTGCTGCGCATCGTCGAAGGAGCCATCGGCGCGCCGTAAGCC
>JANXYI010000383.1 GCA_025350085.1 Deltaproteobacteria bacterium | reverse complement strand
CCGCATCTCACAACGCGCCAGGGAGATCACCCCGTTTCTGGTCATGGACATCCTGGAGGCCGCGCACAAGCTGGAGGCGAAGGGCCATGAGGTCATCCACCTGGAGATCGGCGAGCCGGACTTCGACACGCCGGAATGCATCAAGGAGGCGGCGAAGAGGGCCCTGGCGGACGGCGAGACGCACTACACCCACAGCCTGGGCCTGCTTTCCCTGCGCGAGGCCATCTGCGCGGACTACCTGGCGCGCTACGGCGTGACCGTTCACCCGGACCAGATCATCGTGACCCAGGGCACCTCCCCGGCCATGCTCCTGCTCTTCACGAGCATCCTGGAGGCCGGGGATGAGGTCATCCTGTCCGACCCGGCCTATGCCTGCTACGACAACTTCATCCGCTTTGCCGGGGCGCTTCCCGTGCGCGTGGCCGTGAGCGAGGCGGACCGCTTCCAGTACCGGCCCGAGGCCATCGAGGCTGCGCTGACGGACGCCACCCGGGCCATCCTGCTCAATTCCCCGGCCAACCCCACGGGCACGCTGCTCTCGGCCGAACGCATGGACAAGATCGCCCGGCTGTCCGACGCGCGCGGCACGTACCTCGTGTCCGACGAGATCTACCACGGCCTGGTGTACGAGGGCCAAGAGCACAGCGCGCTTCAGTTCACGGACCGCTGCTTTGTCTTGAACGGCTTCTCCAAGCTCTACGCCATGACCGGCTGGCGCCTGGGCTACCTCATCGCGCCGCGCGAATTCATCCGGCCCATGCAGAAGCTGTGTCAAAACTTCTTCATCAGCGCGAACTCCGTGGCCCAGCATGCGGGCCTTGCCGCCCTCACCGAAGCCGCGGCCGACGTGGCGCGCATGAAGGCCGTGTACGACGAGCGGCGGCGGTATCTGCTGCCGCGCACAAAAGCCCTGGGCCTGGGCGTGGCCCACGACCCCACGGGCGCCTTCTACGTGCTGGCCAACGCCAAACACTGGGCCGAGCGCTTTGGCGGCAGCTCGCTTAAGCTCGCCTTCGACATCCTGGAGCAGGCCCATGTGGGCGTGACTCCGGGCATTGACTTCGGGAACAATGCCGAAGGCTTCCTGCGCTTGTCCTACGCCAACTCCCTCACCAACATCGGCCACGGCCTGGACAGGCTTGCCAAGTACAGCCAGAGGTTTGTATAAGGCCAGCATGGACAGCCTGCTAGATCGAAAATTCCGGCAAGCGGGACCGGGCAAGGCCCTGTGGAAGCTGCGCGGCAAGGCCGAGGTCCAGGTGGACGTGCACACCTTCTAGCGGGGTTACCTGTGGCCATACGCCTCTTCGACTTCCTCACCGGCCTCTCCGGCGCGCTCGACCTCATCAGCCCCGAGGTGGTGGGCCACCACAAGCGCGTGGCCTACGCCGCCGTGCGCCTGGCACGCACGCTCAACCTGCCGCGCTCCGAGCGCACCGACCTCTACCTGGCCGGGCTGATGCACGACGTGGGCGGCTTCTCGGTCCAAAGCCGCCTGGCCGCCCTGCAGTTCGAGACCGACGGCGCGCTCCACGCCGAGCTGGGCTTCCGCCTGCTGCGCAAGAACCCGCTGCTGGAGGGCGTGGCCCCCATCGTGCGCCACCACCACACGCCCTTCACGCGGGTTGAGGCTTTGCCCGAGGCCCGGGACGGCCAGCAGCGCAAGCTGTTTCTGGCGGGCGTGCTCTGCCTGGCCGACCGCCTGGACGCCCTGCTCCTGCGCAGCGGCCGGAAGGACCGGCTCAGCCCGCAGGAGGTCATGGCGCGCCTGCGTACGCTCTCGGGCAGCATGTTCGACCCGCGGGCCGTGGAGGCCCTGTCCGAACTGGCCGGGGCCGAGCGTTTCTGGGCCGACCTGACCAGCAGCGACCCCACCCGCGCCCTGACCGACGCCCCGGACATGTTCGAAGACCGGGACATGTCGCACGCCCAACTCATGGCCGCGTCCACGGCCTTCTCGCAGATCATCGACTTCCGCAGCCGCTTCACCGCCACCCACACGCACGGCGTGGCCGAGACAGCGGTCTGCCTGGCCGAAAAGGCCGGGTTCGACGCCCCGGAACTGGACCAGATGCGCCTGGCCGGAAACCTGCACGACCTGGGCAAGCTGGCCGTGCCCTCGGAGATCGTCGAAAAGCCCGGCCCGCTGGACGAGCGGGAAAAACACGTCATGCGCCGCCACCCGGAGCTCACCCGGGCCATCCTGGGCGCCGTGCCCGGCCTGGAGCAGGTCAGCCGCTGGGCCTCGGAGCACCACGAGCAGCCCGGCGGCCAGGGCTATCCCCTGGGGCTCTCCGGCCGGGAGCTGTCGCTCGGCTCGCGCATCCTGGCCGCGGCCGACGTGTTCACGGCCCTGCGCGAGGACCGGCCCTACCGCCCGGGCATGAGCCGGGAGGACACCATGCGTGTGCTCGACCGCATGTCCGGCCACAACGCCCTGGACCCCCTGGTGGTGTCGCTGGTGCATGGACACCACGGGGAGATCAACGACCGCCGCCAGATCGCCCAGACCATGGCCGCCGCCGAGTTCCGCGAGTTTTACTCCAGCCTGCCCCAAGCAGAGGTCATGTAAGCCCGCGGCTTGCCATCGCCACGCCCAGCGGCTACGATCCCCCAAATTCCTCCGGCCTTGGCGGCAATCAGACGGGCCGGCAGACCGGCGGGCCGACAGACCGGACCGACAGACCAACAGGGGCGCCCCATGACCACCTTTGCGGCGGATCTGCACATCCATTCGCGCTTTTCCAGGGCCACCAGCAAGGGCCTCACCGTGCGCAGCCTGGCCGCCTGGGCCGCGGTCAAAGCCTCAACCCGCGTGAAGGGCGTGTGGTGGTGGCGCACGATGGGGGCCACGCCCTC
>JANXYI010000374.1 GCA_025350085.1 Deltaproteobacteria bacterium | reverse complement strand
TCCTGGCGCAGGGCCTCGTTCTCCTGCTTGAGCCCCACCAGGGAGAGGTAGCGCTCCACGAAGCCGCCCGTGGCGTGTCCGGCCCAGGAGCCGGGCCGCAGCACCGCCCCGACGCTGTCCAGCCCGGAATAGGTGCTCATGCGGGTCAGAAGCCCGGTGCGCAGATCCAGGCCCTGCGCCTGGAGACCATGACCCTGCGCGAGCGCGCCGAGGCCACGGGCCGGGTGGAGAAGCTCCTGGGCTTCCCCGAGCCGCCCGACTGGAAGCGCGAGGGCGCCCGGGTCATCGCCCACCGCGTGGGCCCCACGGCCATCCTGGAGACCATCCTGGTGGACCGGGGCAAGCTCTCCGGAGCGCTGGAGGACACCCCGGTGCTCTGCACCGAGGGCGTGGTGGGCCGCATCTACCGCTCCGGCTTTTCCGTCGCCACCGTGCTGCTTTTGAACGACCCGTCAAGCCGCATCGCCGTGGTCGGCCGCGACAACCGCGCCGCCGGGGTGATCTACGGCATGGGCGCGGGCGAGCAGCTCATGGTCAAGTACGTGGGGCTCAAGTCGACCATCGAGGTGGGCGAGATCCTCGTCACCTCGGGCATGGACGGCGTGTTCCCCAAGGGCCTGCCCGTGGCCCGGGTCACGGCCGTGCGCCGCGAGGAAGGCACCCTGTTCATGGACGTGCAGGCCGACCCCCTGGTGGACATCCCCCGCCTGGAGGAGGTGCTCCTGCTCAAGCGCGCGGTGCGGCCCGAAGACGCCCGCGCCCTGTGGGACTAGCCCGTGCTCGCGACGCTCTGGTGGCTGGCCTTCACCGTGCTCGGCATCTGGGGCCAGAGCCTTTTGCCCGGCGTGGACTTCTTTGCCCCGGGCATGGCCGTGTCCCTGCGCTGGCAAAAGTCCGGCGCCACCATCGCGCTCACCGTGGCCTGGGTGGCCATCCAGGAGGGCGCGGGCGGCCTGGCCTTTGGCTACGCCATCCTGTGGTACGCCATCCTCTTCATGCTCCTGACCGTGGGCCGCTGGCTGCTGGACCCCGGCAGCATTCAGTTCCAGGCCCTGCTCGGCCTGGCCCTCGGCCTGGCCCATTTCCTGCTCCTCTATCTCATGGCCGTGCTGGAGATGCGCGCCTTTCCGCTCCTGCGCGTGCTGGGCGAATGCCTGCTCCAGGCCGTGCTCTACCCGGTGCTGTGGTATGCGGCCGAATCCCTGTTCCCCAAACGGCTGAAGAGGGTCCGTGAAGAGTCTGCATAACGCCTACGGCCAGGAACCGCCGCGCCTGGGCGTGAGCCTCCTGCAATGCCTGATCTTCGGGCTGTTCTGTCTGTTCGCCGTGCGCCTGTGGTACCTGCAGATCCACCTGGGCCCGGTGTTCACGGAAAAGAGCCGCAACAACCAGCTGCGCACCGAGTACCTCTTCGCCCCGCGCGGCTTTCTGCGCGACAGAAACGGCGAACTGCTGGCCGTCAACGAGCCGGCCTTTGTGCTCGGCCTAGTGCGCGAGGACTGCGACGACATCCCGGCCACCTTGAGCAAGGTCTCGGAGTGGACGGGCATCCCGGCCGAGCGGCTGAAGGACGTCTACACGCGCAACAAGCCCAAGGTGAAGCCCTTCGAGCCCCTGATCCTGGTGCCGGACCTGGACTTCCCGCTCATCGCCAAGGTCGAAGGCGCCAGCGTGCGCTGGCCGGGGCTGGACATCCTCTCGCGCACCCGGCGCAAATACATTTACGGGCACCTGCTCTCCCACGTGCTCGGGTTCGTGGCCGAGGCCAACGAATCCGAAATGCAGGCCGACCCCTCCCTGTCGCTGGGCGACTTCGTGGGCAAGCAGGGCCTGGAGAACCGCCTGGACGACCGGCTGCGCGGGGCCAAGGGCCGCAGGCTCATCGAGGTGGACGTCACCGGGCGCAGGCTGTCCGAGGAGCTCCAGCGCCAGCCGAGGGCCGGGGAGGAGATCTTCCTGTCGCTCGACTTAAGCCTGCAGCAGCTGGGCCACAGGGTGCTCGAGGGCAAGGCCGGAGCCGTGGTGGTCCTGGACCCGGACACCGGCGAGATCCACGCCCTGGTCAGCGAGCCCTCGTATGACTCCAACGCCTTCACCGCCGGGCTGTCCTCGACCCAGTGGGCGGAGTTGCGCGACAATCCCATGCATCCCCTGCAGAACCGCGCCACCCAGGGCGTGTATCCGCCGGGCTCGGTGTTCAAGCTGCTCATGGCCGCGGCCGCGCTGCACGAAGGCATGGTGGACCCCAAGGAGACCGTGCAGTGCACCGGCGAGCTGGCGCTGGGCAACCACGTGTTCCACTGCTGGAAAAGAGGCGGACACGGCACCGTGAATTTCCAGCGGGCCCTGGTCGAATCCTGCGACACCTATTTCTACAAGCTCGGCCTGAAGCTCGGCGTGGACCGCATCAGCAGCTACGCCAAGCTGGCCGGGCTGGGCGATCTCACGGGCATCGACCTGCCCCACGAGAAGCCCGGGCTCATGCCCACGCGCGAGTGGAAGATGAAGCGCTACGGCGTGCGCTGGACCAAGGGCGAGGACCTGAACCTGGCCATCGGCCAGGGCTACACGGGCTTGACCCCACTCCAGGTGGCGCGCCTCGTCGCGGCGCTCATCAACGGCGGCCGTGTGCTCAAGCCGCAACTCATCCGTGGCATGCAGCCCGAGGTCCAGGGCACCCTGCCCCTGACTCCGGACCAGGCGGCCGTGCTCAAGCGCGCCATGATCGCCACCGTGGAGGACCCGCGCGGCACCTGCCGGCGGGTGCTCACGCCCGGCGTGGTGGTCGGGGCCAAGACCGGAAGCGCCCAGGTGGTGCGCCTGACCGACGAACTCAAGCGCATGGGCGACTCCGTGCCCTACAAGTACCGCGACCACGCCTGGATGGCCGGCTTCGGGGAGCGGGACGGTCGGCGCTTCGTGGTGGTGGCCATGGTCGAGCACGGCATGCACGGCGCGTCCGGCGCCGGCCCGGTGGTCAAGGCCATGCTCGACGCCCTGTTCCTGGGCAAGAGGGAGCTGCCGCCCCAGGATCTGGCCGGGGCCGAACGCCCGGCCGAGCCCGCCAAGCGCCTGACCCTGGACGCCGTGGAGCCGAAGTTCCCCGATCTGCCCCAGGAACTGGAGAGCTCCCAGTGAGCCCCATCGACCGGCGCATGCTCTACCATGTGAACTGGCCGCTGGTGGGCATCCTGGGGGCGCTGTTCTTCATCGGCGTGCTCAACCTGTACTCCGCCAGCGGGGTGCGCCTGGGCGAGGGCGTGTCTGTTGAGCCCTACTACCAGAAGCAGGTCATCTGGGGCACCATCGGCCTGTTCGGCCTGGTGGCCTTCATGACCTTCGACTACCGCAGGCTGTCCTCCGTGGCCTGGCCGCTGTACGCCGTGACCCTGCTCCTGCTGCTCGCCGTGCCCTTTCTGGGCAAGACCATCTACGGCGCCCGGCGCTGGCTGGACTTCGGCCTGTTCAGCTTCCAGCCGAGCGAGCTGGCCAAGTTCGCGGTGCTGCTGCTCGGCGCGCGCATCCTCTCGGCCGAGCCCGAGCGCCTGGACCTGAAGCGCCTGTCCTACATCCTGGGCCTGGGCCTGGTGCCCACACTCATGATCATCAAGCAGCCGGACCTGGGCACGGGCATGCTCGTGCTCCTGCTGCTCGGCGGGCTGGTGCTCTACCGGGGCATCCGGCCCTGGCTGTTCCGCACGCTCTGCGTGCTGCTGCCGCTCATTACGCCGCTCGCCTGGTTCGGGCTCAAGGACTACCAGAAGCGGCGCATCCTGGCCTTCCTGGACCCGGCCACGGACCCGCTGGGCTCGGGCTACCACATCCTGCAGTCGGAGATCGCCGTGGGCTCGGGCCGCATCTTCGGCAAGGGCTTTCTGGCCGGCACCCAGAGCCAGCTGAGGTTTTTGCCGGAGAAGCACACCGACTTCGCCGTGGCCGTGCTGGGCGAGGAGTGGGGCTTCTTCGGCATGATGATCCTGCTCTCGCTCTTCTGCGCCTTCCTCTACCAGATCGCCATGGTGGCACGCGACGCCAAGGACCCCTTCGGCAGCTACCTGGCCGCCGGGGTGTTCTTCTATTTCTTCTGGCAG
>JANXYI010000357.1 GCA_025350085.1 Deltaproteobacteria bacterium | reverse complement strand
GCGCATGAACCAGGAAATCATGGCGCTCTACAAGACCTACAAGGTCAACCCGGCCGGCGGCTGCCTGCCCATGGTCGTGCAGATCCCCGTGTTCTTCGGCCTGTACAAGGCCCTGCTCGGCTCCATCGAACTCAGGCACGCCGGGTTCATCAACCACGTGCCGTTCACCGACCTCGTCTGGCTGGCCGACCTGTCGGTGAAGGACCCCTTCTACGTCACCCCGCTCATCATGGGCGCCACCATGTTCATCCAGCAGAAGATGACCCCCTCCGGCGGCGACCCCATGCAGGCCAAGATCATGCTGGCCATGCCCGTGATCTTCACCTTCATGTTCCTGAACTTCCCGGCGGGCCTGGTCGTGTACTGGCTGGTCAACAACGTGCTCTCCATCGCCCAGCAGTGGTGGATGATGCGCAGCAAGGCCTAACGTGGCGGCGACAGAGAACCTGCTGGGAGGACAATCGTGAGCGAAGCCAAAGAATTCCAAGCCAAGAATCTGGACGAGGCCATCGAGGCCGCGTGCAAGCATTATGACCTGAAGCGCGACAAGCTGGAGATCGAGATCCTCTCCGGCGGCTCGTCGGGTATCTTCGGACTGGTGGGCGTGAAGAAGGCCACGGTGCGCGCCAAGCCGCGCGGCAGCTTCAAGTCCCTCCAGGAGCCTGAGGAGCAGCCCGCGCCCGAGCGCCAGTCCGACCGGCCCCGCCGCGAGGACAAGCCCCGCGAGGAACGTCCGCGCGAAGAACGTCCGCGCGAAGACAGGCCGCGCCGCGAGCCCCAGGCTGCCCAGGCCGAGCCCAGGACCGCCACCGGCCAGCAGGCCGCAGCAGCAGGCGAGGGCCAGGAGGCCAGAGGCGGAGAGGCCCGCCGCAGCGAACGCGGCCGACGCGGCCGTGGCCGCGGCCGGGGCGAACGCCAGCCCGAAACCGTTGGCAACCGCCCGCCCGAAGCCGTCGGCAACCGGCCGCCCGAGGACCAGGACGAGGTCAACGGCAACCGCATCCCGGACGCCACCGTGCTGCCGCCCGACCGCGACGGCAACCGCGCGCCCCAGGGCCGCTCCGGAGAAGGCCGTTCCGAACGCCAGCCTGAGCGGGGCCGCGGCCGTGGCCGTGACCGCGATCGCGACCGCCCCCGCCGCGACTCTGGCGAGGCGAGGCCCCCGCGCCGCGATGCCCAGCCCGGCGATCTGGGCTCCGAGGACGACAACGGCGCGCCCCAGGGCATCGGGCATCTGGACCAGGCCGTGCTTGAGCAGGTCACCCGCGAGGTGACGCAGAAGCTCTTGGCGCCCCTGGTGGAAAACGTCCAGATCACCATCACCCTGCTTGCCGACCGCGTCAGCGTACGCCTGGAGGACCCCGAGAATTCCGGCCTGCTCATCGGCCGCGAGGGCCAGACGCTCGCCTCCATCCAGTACCTGGTGAACCGCCTGGTCAGTAAGCGCATGGACGCCTCGGTGCGCGTGCAGATCGACGCCGGGGACTACCGCGAGAACCAGGACGAACGCCTGCGCCAGATCGCCCGGCACCTGGCGGACAAGGCCACGGCCACGGGCCGCACCCAGAGCACCCGGCCCATGAGCTCGTACCACCGCCGCGTGGTGCACCTGACCCTGCAGGACGACGAGTTCGTCTTCACCCGCAGCAAGGGCGAGGGCTCCATGAAGCGCGTGCTGATCATGGCCAAGAGCAAGGGCAAGAACGGCGAGCTCATCGACGAACCCGTCCCGGGCAGCCAGTCCGACCAGGAGTACAACGACAACGCGGAATAGGCCCCGGCCAAACCCGTCATCAGCTGCCGGGGCAGGGGACGTTTACCGCGTTCCTGCCCCGGCGTTCTTTTGGAGGTCCAGTGAGCAGCTTTGCCCGTGGCTCCGCCCTTGACACCCCCCGTGAGCCCCCCCGAGAGACCATCGTGGCCGTGGCCACGGCTACCGGCCCGGGCGCAGTGGGCATCGTGCGCCTGAGCGGCCCCGAGTCGCTGCCCCTGGCCAGCGCCCTGTTCCGCTCCTCCAGCCCCAGATTCACCGCCTTCAAGCCCCGCTTCCTGCACCACGGCCGCCTGGTGGACGCGGACGGCCGCGTGCTGGACGAGGTGCTTGTGGCCTGCATGCCCGGCCCAGGCTCCTTCACCGGCGAGGACGTGGTCGAGCTGCATTGCCACGGTGGCCCGGCCGTTTTGCGCAGCGTGCTGGAGGAGCTTTTAGCGCGCGGGGCGCGGCTGGCCCGGCCCGGCGAGTTCACCCTGCGCGCGTTTTTGAATGGCCGGCTCGACCTGACCCAGGCCGAGGCCGTGGCCGAGGCCATTGCCGCGCCCACGCGCGCGGCCCTGCACCTGGCCCAGCTCAAGCTCTCCGGCGCGCTTTCCCGGCGCATCAGCGCCCTGCGCCAGGCCCTGGAGAACCTGCGCGCGCGCCTGTGCCTGGCCGTTGATTTCCCGGACGAGGACGTGGAGTGCCTGCCCCTTTCCGAGCTGCGCGCAGCGGCGCTCTCCGCGGCCGCGGACGTGGAGCTGTTGCTGGCCGGAGTGGAGCGCGCCCGGGCCTGGCGCGAGGGCCTGCTGGCCGTGCTGGCGGGCCGGGTCAACGCGGGCAAGTCCAGCCTGCTGAACGCCCTGGTCGGACGCAGGCGGGCCATCGTGTCCGCGCAGCCCGGCACCACGCGCGACTATCTGGAGGAGCAGCTGGACCTCTCCGGGCTCATCGTGCGGCTGGTGGACACCGCTGGCCTGCGCAGCCCCCAAGGCCTGGAGGGGCCGGGCCCGGCGGACGCGGCCGCCCATACGCCCAGCGCCGTGGAAGTCGACGCAGTGGAGGCCGAAGGCCAGGACCTGAGCCGGGAGTTCATGGCCCGGGCCGAGGCCGTGCTGTACGTGCTGGACGCCTCCCGGCCCCTGCACCCCGGGGACCGCGCGGCGCTCAATGCCCTTGCGCCTGCGCGCAGCCTGGTGGTGCTGAACAAGATTGACCTGGTCGCCAGCGCGGGGGGCTGCCCTTCGGCGCTGGATGAAGCCCAGAACGTGGCCCAGGAGCTGGGGCTGGCCTCAGTGCGCGTGTCGGCCAGGACCGGCGCCGGGCTGGAGGAACTGTGCGCGGCCCTGCGCGGACGCCTGACGGACGGCCAGGCAGGCGGCCAGGCAGGGGGCCGGGCCGAGCCGGACCCGGACGAGGTGGCGCCCAACGCGCGCCAGGCTCAAGTGCTCAGCCGGGCGCGGGCGGAGCTGCTGGCCCTGGCCGACGACGCCGGGGCCGGGCTGCCCTACGATATTCTGGGGGTGCGCATGGAGGCCGCCTGCCGGCTGCTGGCCGAACTCACCGGCGAGATCGCGCCGGACGCGGTGCTGGAGGACATCTTCTCGCACTTCTGCCTGGGGAAATAGGAAGCCGCCCAGGGTCGGACGAGGCGGTGCAACGCTTCGGGAACTGGAGGCCTGATGGACGCGCAAAGGCCGGGGAAGAGCCCCGGCCATTTTTTTGCACGGTCTTGTCGGCGCAGCGCTGCGGGAAATGGACGCGCTTGTTGCTCAGCGCAGGCCGGGCGCGTCGTCTATGAGCCGCCCGCTTTCAGGGCCGCCTCCCGCTCCGCCACCAGGCCCGCGTATTTCTCGTGGATGAGCCGCCTGTCGAACTCCTCGAACTCCAGGAGCATGGCGTCCATCTCCTGGCGGGAGAAGTGCTGCATCACCGGGAAGAAGAAGTGCTTGTCCTCTTTGGCGATGTGCGCCGGGTAGAACTCGATCAGGCGGCGCAGCAGCGGCAGCAGCGTCTCGACCGAGGCCGGCTGTTCGCAGCGGGTCACCGCGCGGTTGGCCTCCTCGATGGCGCGCACCAGGATGCGGCCCTGGACGTGATCCTCCACCAGCTCGGCCAGCATGGCCTGCTCCTGCGGCGCGAGTTTTTTCTTTGCCAGTTCGCGGAACAGGATGTCCTCCTCCTTGCCGTGGTGGCAGCGGTCGGCATAGGTCCGACAAAAGTCCACCGCCTGGTCGATGAAGGGGCTGTCCGGTTTTTGGCCCGACTCGATGCGTCGGACTTCGTGGGCCAGGGTGCTGAGCAGACGTTCGATGAGCCGGTGTTCGTGCATGAGCGGACCGATGGGTTGCATGGGCGGGCCCTCCAGGCTCAAGCTATAGGCCGGGCCAGGGGCTTATGCAAGCCTCCACCCCCTGCCGGATTCAGGCAGGCTCTTCCTGGGCATAAAAGGCGAACTGGTTGCGCCCGGCGTTCTTGGCCCGGTACATGGCCGCGTCGGCGTGGACCAGCAGGGTCTCCACCTCCCGGCCGTCCACGGAAGCCACCGCGATGCCCACGCTGGCGCTGACCTCAAGGCTGTGGCCCTGGAAGATGCACGGGGTGGCCGCCATCGTCAGGATCTTCCGCGCCACGTCGCGCAGGGCCTCGCGGTCGCGCACGTCCTGAAGCAGGACCACGAACTCGTCGCCCCCCAGCCGGGCCACGGTGTCGCTTGAGCGCACGGACGCGGCCAGGCCCGCGGCCACCTGGATCAGCATGGCGTCTCCGGCGTCGTGGCCAAAGGTGTCGTTGATCTCCTTGAAGCGGTCCAGGTCCACGTACAGCAGGCCGGTGTCCTTCTGCTCGCGCTCGGCCAGCAGCAGGGCCTGGCGGATGCGGTCCATGAACAGCTGCCGGTTGGGCAGGCCGGTGAGCGGGTCGTGATGCGCCATGTAGACCAGATTCTGCTCATGGCCCCGGACGATCTGCCGCACGGAGCGGATGACCAGGGCGCTGCACAGAAAGCTGGCGGCAAAGCCGCCGAGCATGACCAGCAGGATGAGGCGCTCGGCATGCTCGCGCTTGTCGCGCGCCTCCTCCACGAACTGGGCCGCGCGGTTGCGGGCAAAGACGATGATTGCGTCCAGTTCGTCATTGATCGCCTGGTACATCGGGGTGCCCGCGGCCAGGACGCGGCTCCGCGCCTGGTCGAAGTCCCCGCGCCGGGCCAGGTCCAGGATGTTATCGCGCACCGGCTTCCAGGCGGCGAACAGCCGGTCGGCCCGCTCGACCTGCGCCGGATCGCCCAGGTAGTAGGAGCGCACCTGGGCCAGGGCCGCGGCGAACCGGGCGTCCTGCGCGGCCATGCCCTGCTGCAGTTGCCGGGCCCGCGCCGCGTCTTGCGAGAGCACGGAAAAGAGGACGTCGCGCCGCATGTCCATGAGCGTCAGCCGGGCCTCCAGGGCCTGGTTGCTCACGGTGAAGGGGTGGAGATAGAGATTCTCGGTCGAGGCCAGGATCTGCCTGACCTCATGCGCCACGAACAGGCAGGTGAGCAGCAGCCCGACACAGAACACCGCGTAGGCGGCGATGATCACCCGCGATTGGCGGTCGATGCGCAGTCCGAACATGCCCCTGTCCTTGTTGCCTGAGCGTTGCGCCGAGGCGCTGCGGAGGGGTCACGGCCCTCACCAATACAGGCTACCAGTGTTGCTGGGGCTTGTCACCCCCTGCTGGATGGAGACCGGTGCCGCCCCTGCGCGGCCTTGCCCAAAAAAACGGCCCGCGAGCGGGCCGTCCAAAGGCTGGGAACAGGCCTGAGGGATCACTCCCCCTTGAGCTCCCGCGACATCAGGTCGCGCACGGCCTGGGACGGGTCCTTGTCCTCGTAGAGGATGCGGTAGACCTGCTCGGTCAGCGGCAGCTCCACGCCCAGGTTGCGCGCCAGGAAATGCACGGACTCCGTGGTGCGCACGCCCTCGGCCACGGTCTTGGTCTCGGCCAGGATGTCCTTCAGCTTGCGGCCCTGGCCGAGCTTCACACCCACTTGGCGGTTGCGCGAGAGGTCGCCGGTGCAGGTCAGCACCAGGTCGCCCATGCCCGACAGGCCCATGAAGGTCTTGGGCTTGGCGCCCATGACCTTGCCCAGGCGGCTCATCTCGGCCAGCCCGCGCGTGATGAGCGCAGCCCGGGCGTCATAGCCGAAGCCCAGGCCGTCGGAGATGCCCGCGGCGATGGCCATGACATTTTTCAGCGCCCCGCCGAGCTCCACGCCCAGGAAGTCCTCGTTGGTGTAGACCCGGAAGCTGTCCGTGGAGAACAGGGCCTGCAATTCGCGGCCGAGCTTCTTGTCCGCGCAGCCGAGCGACACCGTGGTCGGCAGGCCCTTGGCCACCTCTGCGGCAAAGCTGGGGCCGGAGAGCACGGCAAAGCGCGGATGAAGCGGCTCCAGCGCCTCGGCCACGACCTGGGACATGGGGGCCAGGGTGTTGTTCTCGATGCCCTTGCTGGCGCAGACCACGATGGGCTTCTTGGGCAGGATGTCGCGGAAGCTTTCGAGAGTGGAGCGCAGGAACTGGCTGGGCACCACCAGAAGAAAGACCTTGCACCCGGCAAAGGCCCGGG
>JANXYI010000342.1 GCA_025350085.1 Deltaproteobacteria bacterium | reverse complement strand
GCAAGGTCAACCCGGCGGACGCGCCCATCATCATCCTGGCGCTCACCTCCGAGAACCACACCCGCGCCCAACTCTACGACACCGCCGCCACGGTGCTCCAGCAAAAGATGGCCCAGGTGCCCGGCGTGGGCCAGGTCTTCGTGGGCGGCGGCTCGCTGCCCGCCGTGCGCGTGGAGCTGAACCCCGCGGCCGTGAGCCGCTATGGCCTGAGCCTGGAGGACGTGCGCGGGGTGCTGGCCCGGACCAACGTCAACCGGCCCAAGGGCCAGGTCTCGGCCGGGGACCGGTCCTGGGAGGTGCAGACCAACGATCAGCTAAAGCCCACGGCTGCGGAGTACGAGCCCCTGGTGCTCTCCTACCGCAACGGCGCGGCCGTGCGCCTGTCCGACGTGGCCCAGGTCAAGGAAAGCGTGGAGGACATCCGCGCCGCGGGCTACGTCAACGGCAAGCCAGCGGTGCTGCTGGTGATCTTCCGGCAGCCCGGCGCGAACATCATCGAGACCGTGGACAACGTGCGCGCGCTCATGCCGCGCCTTGAGGCCGGACTGCCCGGCGGCATGGTCCTCAATCCCGTGGTGGACCGCTCCCCGCCCATCCGCGGCTCGCTCATCGACGTGGAGAAGAGCCTGGCCCTGTCCTGCGCCCTGGTCATCCTGGTGGTCTTTCTGTTCCTGCGCACCTTCCGGGCCACCATCATCCCGGGCGTGGCCACGGTGGTGTCCCTCGTCGGCACCTTTGCCATCATGTACCTCTTCGGCTATTCGCTGGACAACCTCTCGCTCATGGCGCTCACCATTGCCACGGGTTTCGTTGTCGACGACGCCATCGTGGTGCTGGAGAACATCACCCGGCACATCGAGGCCGGCATGCAGCCCTTCCAGGCCGCCTTTGCCGGGGCCAAGGAGATCTCCTTCACCGTGGTCTCCATGAGCGTTTCGCTGGTGGCCGTCTTTTTGCCCATCCTGCTCATGGGCGGCATGGTCGGGCGCCTGTTCCGCGAGTTCGCCGTGACCCTCTCGGCCGCCATCTTCGTGTCCATGCTGCTCTCGCTCACCACCACGCCCATGATGTGCGCCTACATGCTGCGCAAGCCAGGGCAGGAGCGCCAGGGCTGGTTCGCCAGGGGCTCGGAGGGGGTCTTCAACAGGATGCACGCGCTCTATGCCCGCACCCTGGCCGTCGCCCTTGGGCACAAGCGCATCACCCTCTGCGTGGCCCTGGCCACCCTGGCCCTCAACGTCTACCTCTACGTGCTCATCCCCAAGGGCTTCTTCCCCCAGCAGGACACCGGGCGGCTCGTGGGCAACATCCAGGCCGCCCAGGACATCTCCTTCCAGACCATGGAGAACAAGCTCCAACAGGTCATGGCCATCATCAAGGAAGACCCGGACGTGGAGTTCGTCACCGGGTTCATCGGCGGCTCGGGCGGCGGCGGCTCCACAGCCAACAGCGCGCGCATGTTCGTCACCCTGGCCCCCTTTGCCAAGCGGGGCATCAACGCCGAGCAGGTCATGGGGCGCCTGCGCAAGCGGCTGGGCGGAATCCCCGGCGCGCCGACCTACATGCAGCTGGTGCAGGACCTGCGCGTGGGCGGCCGCGCCTCCAGCGCGCTGTACCAGTACACCCTGCAGGGCGAGAGCGTGGGCGACCTGAACACCTGGGCGCCCAGGCTGCTGGGGAAGATGCGTTCCCTGCACGAGGTCGTGGACGTGAACAGCGACCAGCTGGACAAGGGACTCATGACCAGCCTGGCCATCGACCGCATGACCGCCGCGCGCCTGGGGGTCAGCCCGCAGCTCATCGACAACATCCTCTACGACGCCTTTGGCCAGCGCCAGGTGTCCATCACCTACGCGCCGCTCAACCAGTACCACGTGGTCATGGAGGCCGAGCCCGGACACCTGCTCGGGCCCGAGGGCCTGCGCGACATCTTTGTGCCCATCGCAGGCGGGCAGCAGGTGCCGCTTGCCGTGTTCACGCGCCACTTTACCACCTCCACGGCGCTGGCCGTGAACCACCAGAGCCAGTTCCCGGCCGTGACCATCTCTTTCAACCTGTCCCCGGGCACGGCGCTCGGCGAGGCGGTCAAGGCCATCGAGGCCGCCAAGCGCGACCTGGGCATGCCCGGCAGCATCCGCGGCAGCTTCCAGGGCACAGCCCAGGCCTTCCGGGACGCGCTCGACAACCAGCCGCTGCTCATCCTGGCCGCGCTCATCTCCGTGTACATCGTGCTCGGGGTGCTCTACGAAAGCCTGGTGCACCCGCTGACCATCCTCTCCACCCTGCCCTCGGCCGGCGTGGGCGCGGTGCTGGCCCTGCTCGTCAGCGGCACGGACCTCTCGGTCATCGCCATCATCGGCATCATCCTGCTCATCGGCATCGTCAAGAAGAACGGGATCATGATGGTCGACTTCGCGCTGGAGGCCGAGCGAGTGCACGGCCTGGCGCCGGAGGAGGTCATCACCAGGGCCTGCCTGCTGCGCTTCCGGCCCATCATGATGACCACCATGGCAGCACTGCTCGGCGCCCTGCCCCTGGCGCTCGGCCAGGGCGTGGGCTCGGAGCTCCGCAGGCCGCTCGGCATCACCATCATCGGCGGGCTCGTGTTCAGCCAGGCCATGACCCTCTACACCACCCCGGTGGTCTATCTGTATCTGGAGCGCCTGCGCCTGTGGGTCAAGCGCCGCGGTCGGCCCCTGCCTGTCCCGGCCCCAGGTATTTCCTTGACCCCCGGACCCGGCTCGGCTAGCTGAACCTTTCTCGCAGCGACAGTTGCGCCTTGCGCGCACTATGTTGTCTGGAGGGCTTGCCTTCGGTCCAGGAAGGCTTATCTTGTGCGAACGATCTTTGAAAGGGGGCGCACCGGTTTCGACGGGGACAGTCGATGCCGAGGTTGCAGGTCGAGGCGCCGCTGGCCTCGTAAAAAGCGGCAAGCACTCAAGTGCCAACGACTACGATTACGCTCTGGCTGCTTAATAACCAGTCACGATCCTTCTGACTGACACCCGATACGTCTGTTAGGATCGACAAACCCCATCGGGTCGGCGTGCAGATGGCGTCCGCCGTATGCACGCGGCACAAGGCGGACATGTCGTCATAATACCTGTTCGGGGGCACGTATGACGACGAGAATCAAACCCGGACTAAACCTGTAGATGCCTCGAGCAAAGCGTTCTCGGACGAGGGTTCGATTCCCTCCGCCTCCACCAGAAGATCGTCCAGCCCAGTCCAGACAAGCCCACAAAGCCCCGCGAAAGCGGGGTTTTTTGTTGCCAAACGGTCTAATCCAGTCCGATGCTGTACGTTGACATCTGGCTTAAAACTGGTATCTCCGTTGGTATCTCGCGCCGAGTTACCAGAAATTCGCCGAAGGAGATACCAATGAAGCTCACTGACCCTGCCGTAAAGAACGCTCCCGCCAAGGAAAAACCGTACACTCTCTTTGACGAAAAGGGGCTCTTCCTTCTGGTCAAGCCCACGGGCTC
>JANXYI010000336.1 GCA_025350085.1 Deltaproteobacteria bacterium | reverse complement strand
GGGCGCGGCTTTGGCCGAGGGCACCAATGCCGATGATGATCCGGCGCGGCCGGGCCGTCGCGCCGTGGCCGAGTTCAAGGCGCATTCGCCCCTGGCCGCCTGCAACATCGACAAGGCCGAGGTGCGCGAGCTGGCCAGGGCCATCGGCCTGCCCAATGCCGGGGACCCTTCCAACTCCTGCCTGGCCACGCGTGTGCCCGAGGGCCATGAGCTGACCTTTAAGCGCCTCACGGCCATCGAGGCCATGGAGCGCGTGGCGCGGGAACTGGGGCTCATTGACCTGCGCGCGCGGCTGGTGCCTGGCCAGAACGGCGGCCCGGATGGCAGACAAGATGGCGGACAGGACGCGGTGCGGCTGCTCGTGCGCCCCTCCCAGCTCCTGCTGGCCAAGAGCCTGCTTGAGCGGCTGGAGGAGCGGGCCAGGTTCATCGGTTTCGGACAATTCTTTCTGGGGGAACGCACGTGAACGTGGACGCACTGCTTGAGGACTTCCGCCAGGGGCGGATGAGCGCCGAAGAGGTCAAGCGCCGCCTGACCGGACACAGCTACGCCGACGCCGGGTTCGCCCGGCTGGACCACCACCGCCTGCTGCGCAAGGGCCAGCCCGAGGTGGTCTTCTGCCAGGGCAAGACCCCGGAGCACGTGGCCCACATCTTCAACGAACTGGCGGAGATCAACGGCCGCGTGCTGGGCACCCGGGCCGATGCCGCGCATTTCGAGGCCGTGCGCGACATGCCCGGCGCAGCCCCCTTTGTGCAGTATGATCCGCTCTCGCGCGTGCTTTCCCTGGTGCGCGAGCCCGTGGAACTGGTGGGCAAGGTCATCGTGGTCAGCGCGGGCACCGCGGATCTGCCCGTGGCCGAGGAGGCCGCGCGCACGGCCGAGCACCTGGGCAGCCGCGTGGTGCGCCACTTTGACTGCGGGGTGGCGGGCATCCACCGCTTCCTCTGCGTGCTGGACGACTTTCTGGACGCGCGCGCCGTGGTGGCCGTGGCGGGCATGGACGGCGCCCTGCCGTCGGTGGTGGGCGGGGCCGTGGCCGCGCCGGTCATCGCCGTGCCCACGAGCGTGGGCTATGGCGCGAGCTTCGGCGGTCTGGCCGCGCTCTTGACCATGCTCAACTCCTGCGCGCCCGGGGTCACGGTGGTCAACATCGACAACGGCTTTGGCGCCGGGTACACGGCGCACGTCATCAATTCCCAGTATGTCAGCGCCCAGCGCGTGGCCGCAGGCAAAGGATAACACTCGCGTGAAGACACTGTATCTTGAATGCGCGCTCGGCGTGTCCGGCGACATGCTCCTGGCCGCGCTCTCGGACCTGCTGGAAGGCGGCCCGGAGCTTCTGGCCGAGGCCGTGGCCAGCTTGGGCCTGCCCGGCGTGTCCCTGCGCTTTTCCGAGCCCATGATCCAGGGCATCCGCACCCGGCGCGTGGAGGTGCTGGAGGAGTCGCCCCAGCCCCTGCGGCATTTGTCCGACCTCACGCGCATCATCGCGAGGGCGCCCCTGCCGGAGCGCGTCAAGGACGGCAGCATCGAGGCGCTGACGCGCCTGGCCCTGGCCGAGGCCACCGTGCATGGCGAGCCCCTGGAACAGATCCACTTCCACGAGGTGGGCGCCGTGGACACCGTGGTCGACGTGCTGGGCACGATCCTGCTGGTCGAGGCCAGCGGCGCGGACCAGGTCCAGGCCTCGCCGGTGAACCTGGGCTCCGGGTTCGTCACCTTTTCCCACGGCTGCTTTCCGGTGCCTGCCCCGGCCTGCGCCGAGCTGGCCAAGGGCATGTGCACCTTTGCCACGGACTCCGGCATGGAGCTGGCCACGCCCACGGGACTAACCCTGGTCAAGACCCTGGCCGAGTCCTACGGGCCGCTGCCCCTGGGGAGCGTGCTGGCCGTGGGCTACGGGTCCGGCACTTACTCCGGCGGCGCCTACCCGACCTTCCTGCGGGCGTACCTCATCGAGGACGGGCCCGGCGCGGGAGAGGACCATGACGAATGCGGCGCCGACCACGGACATGACCACTAGCGGGCCGGATCTTCAGATCCCCGGCGCCGGGCGCCCGGACATCGGGCTCCCAGACATC
>JANXYI010000303.1 GCA_025350085.1 Deltaproteobacteria bacterium | reverse complement strand
CACGCGGCCGTCGATGATGTGGACCTTTTCCACGCCGCCCAGGATGGCCTCGAGCGCGCAGTGCAGTTTGGGGATCATGCCGCCCACGACCACGCCCTTTTCAATGGCCTCAAAGGCGCTGGTGCTGGTCATGGAGGCTATGAGCTTCTTGCCGCGGTCCAGCACCCCGGCCACGTCGGTCAGCAGGTGCAGGCGCTTGGCGCGCATGGCCGCGGCCACGGCCCCGGCCACGGAGTCGGCGTTGATGTTGTAGGTGCGGCCCAGGTCGTCCACGCCCACGGGCGCGATGATGGGGATGAAGCCCTCGTTCATGAGCGATTTGAGTACACCCGTTTCGATGCTGACCACCTCGCCGACCATGCCGAGGTCGATGATCTCCGGGGCGGCGTCGGCGCTCTCGACAGCCAGCTCCTTCTTCTCGGCGCGGATGAGCATGCCGTCCTTGCCGGACAGGCCCACGGCCCGGCCCCCGGCCATGTTCACGAGGTTCACGATCTCCTTGTTGACCTTGCCCACCAGCACCATCTCCACCACGTCCATGGTGGCGTCGTCGGTGACGCGCAGGCCCTGGCGGAAGTGCGACTCGATGCCCAGCGCCTTCAGCATCCGGCCGATCTGCGGGCCGCCGCCGTGCACGATGATCGGGTTGACCCCGACGTACTTGAGCAGCACCACGCTCTTGGCGAAGCTCTGCTTGAGGGTCTCGTCGATCATGGCGTTGCCGCCGTACTTGATGACCACGGTCTGGCCGCTGAATTCACGGATGTAGGGCAGGGTCTCGATGATCATGCGCGCGCGCTCGGCCTCGCGCGTGGGGTCGCGCGGGCTTTGGGCCGGGCAGGCGAAGGCGTCCTTAGGGGCGTCCTTGATCGGGGCGTCGTGTTTGGACATGGCTGGACCTCCGGGAAAGGGCGAACGCGGGCGTGGCGCAAGGCCGGGCAGGCTCGTGCGCGTACGGATATTCGCCTCCAGGGGCGCGTATGTCAAGGAGGGCAGAGCAGTCGGGGCGTCGGACCTGACTGCGCGCGGCCTACCGGGTGCCGGGCCTGGCCGCGGGTCCGGGAGTGCTTGAGGCCGGGCGGTAGATCATGCGCTCGTACCCGGCGCTGAGGGTCCGGGCCACGGGGGTCGGCAGGCCCATGTCGCAGAGCCGACAGTAGACGTGCAGGGGGTTCAGGTAGTGCTGGGCAGCGGAGGGGTGCGGGCTGTTCATGGTCTCAACTCCTGTTACCTGCCTTATCGGCGGAAAGGCTTGGGCGTATTAGCCCGGGGTCAGAAGCCGGGCAAGAGGCAACGCGCGGAGTGCGTGTGGATGCTGAGCGGGGTGTGGAGAGGCCCAGTCTCAGGGCCGGAACCGCGGCCGGGCCTGCCCTTGCCGTGCGCCCGGCATTGGCGTATGTGTCGAGAATACGGTGGAGGGCGCCCTCGCATGGACTGGTTCTATTCAGCGCACGTGCTCTGGTTTCTGGCCGGGGTGGCATTTCTGCTCGCCGAGCTGGCCCTGCCCGGCTTCGTGCTGCTGTTCTTCGCCCTGGGGGCCGTGGCCGCATCCCTGTCCGCCATTGTGGGGTTAAGCCTGGGCGGGCAGTTCGTGGTCTTTTTGGCCGTGTCCCTGGCGGGCATGGCCCTGCTCCGGCGCCTTTTCCTGCGCGTGTTCCGCGGCCGCACCCATTCCGCCACCGAGGGACCGGGCCTGGATAACCAGGACGCAGGCAAAACCGCCCTGGTCACCCGGGCCATCGGGCCTGGCGCGCCCGGCGAGATCAAGTTCCGCGGCAGCTTCTGGCGGGCGGAGTCCGGCGCCCCCATCGCCGAGGGCGAGATTGTGCTCATCCTCGGCCAGGCGCAGAACGACACTGGCGCGTACCTCGTGCGCCCGGCCAAGGAGGCCTAGGTCATGGATGCAAGCATCTTCATCCTCATCGTTCTGGCCATGCTGGTCATCATCGTCTTTGCCAAAACCGCGGTGGTGGTGCCGCAGAAGTCGGAGTTCATCGTCGAGCGCCTGGGCAAATACGCGAGCACGCTGGACGCCGGTTTCCACATCCTCATCCCCTTCATCGACCGCATCGCCTACAAGCGCTCGCTCAAGGAGGAGGTGCTGGAGATCCCGCCCCAGGTCTGCATCACCCGCGACAACGTCTCAGTCTCCATCGACGGCGTGGTCTACCTCGAGGTGCGCGACTCCAAGCTCTCCAGCTACGGCATCGTGAACTACTACCAGGCGGCCATCCAGCTTTCGCAGACGAGCCTGCGCTCGGCCATCGGCAAGATCGACCTGGACAAGACCTTCGAGACCCGCGAGACCATCAACCACCAGGTCATCACCGCGGTGGACGAGGCCGCGCTCAACTGGGGCATCAAGGTCCTGCGCTACGAGATCAAGGACATCAACCCGCCCCCGGGCATCATGGCGGCCATGGAGCTGCAGGTGAAGGCTGAGCGCGAGAAGCGCGCCGAGATCGCGAGAAGCGAGGGCGAACGCCAGGCGCGCATCAACATGGCCGAGGGCCAGCGCCAGCAGGCCATCAACGTGTCCGAGGGCGAGAAGCAGAAGCGCGTGAACGAAGCCGAGGGCCGCGCCAGCGAGATCGAGATCGTGGCCCAGGCCACAGCCGAGGGCATCCGCCGCGTGGCCGACGCGCTCAACGGGCCCGGCGGCATGGACGCCGCACGGGTGCGCCTGGCCGAGAAGTACATCGCCGAATTCGGCAACCTGGCCAAGCAGAACAACACGCTCATCCTTCCGGCCAACGTGGCCGATGTGGCCTCCCTCGTCGCCCAGGCCCTGGCCGTGGTGGACGGCGTGCGCGGCGGCAAGGCCTTTGCACACACTGAACAAGGCGCGCAGATCCCGACCCCCAAGGGTTTCGGCGGCTAGCGCGCAGGAGAATCACCGCAGATGACTGACGACAAGAACATTTCCGACAAAGAGACCCCGACCGACGATGTGAGTGACAAACAGGGCGCCAAGGCGCCCCTCCAGGCCGCTGGCCTGACCCAGGTCCAGAAGGCCCTGCTCTACGCCGAGCAGGCCCAGCAGGCCACGCCGGTGGAGGCCGTGGGAGTCATCGCGCCCGAGGACGCCCTGCCCGAAGTGCAGCTTGCCGACCTGCCCGCCTCCATGCGCGAGGCCTGCGCCCGCGCAGGCTGGGCCAGCCTCATGCCCGTGCAGCAGCAGGCCCTGCCCTACATGCTCAAAAACCGCGACATCATGGTCCAGGCCCAGACAGGCTCGGGCAAGACCGGGGCCTTCCTGCTGCCGCTCATGGGCCGCCTCAAGACCAGCCAGACCTCCTGCCAGGTGCTCATTCTGGTGCCCACGCGCGAGCTGGCCCAGCAGGTGGCGGCCGAGGCCGAGATGGTCTTCTCCGGCACGGGCATCGAGACCATCGCCGTGTACGGCGGCGTGGGCTACGGCGCGCAGCTCGACGCCTTTGCCCGCGGCGCGCAGATCGTGGTCGGCACCCCGGGCCGCATCCTGGACCACCTGCTCAAGCGCTCCCTGTCGCTGGCCGACTTAAGTACGCTGATCTTCGACGAGGCCGACCGCATGCTCTCCATCGGCTTCTACCCGGACATGAAGGACATCCAGCGCTACATCCCCCAGCGCAAGCGCATCCACGCGGCCATGTTTTCGGCCACCTTCCCGCAGCAGGTGCTGCGCCTGGCCCAGGAGTTCATGCACAACCCCGGTCGGCTGTCGCTGTCCGAGGGCCAGGTGCACATCGCGGACATGACCCACGCCTTCTACGAGGTCCCGGCCATGGGCAAGGACCGCTGCCTCATCCGCATCCTGGAGATGGAGTCCCCGCAGTCGGCCATCATCTTCTGCAACACCAAGGCCGACGTGCATTACCTGACCGCGGTCCTGGCGCGCTTCGGCTACAACGCCGACGAGCTCTCGGCCGACCTGACCCAGTCGCGGCGCGACCAGGTGCTGACAAGTGTGCGCCAGGGCCAGCTGCGGTTTCTCATTGCCACGGACGTAGCGGGGCGCGGCATCGACATCCCCGGCCTTTCCCACGTCATCCTGTACAGCCCGCCGGAGAACCCGGAGAGCTACATCCACCGCGCAGGCCGCACGGGCCGCGCCGGGGCCTCGGGCACGGTGATCTCGCTGGTGGACGTCATGCAGAAGATGGAGCTCACGCGCATCGCCCGGACCTACAGCATCAAGCTGGAGGAACGCGCCCTGCCCACCGAGGTCGACGTCGCGGCCCAGGTGTCCCAGCGCCTGACCACGGTGCTCGAGGCGCGCCTGCGCGGCAAGGACTCGCTTGAGCGCGAGCGCATGCGCCGCTTCGTGGACATGGCCAAGGCCATGAGCCAGGACGAGGACCAAGTGCTGCTCCTGGCCATGCTCCTCGACCAGTCCTACCAGCGGGCCATGCACACGCCCCCGCCCTTGCCGGACGGCAAGAGCGAGCCCAGGCACGAGCCGTCCCCTGAGAGACAGGGCGGCGGCCACTCTGGCGGACAGGGCCGCGGCTCTTCCGGTGGGCAGGGCGGCGAGGGCCGCTCCGGTTCCGGACGCCGCCGCAAGCGCTAGGGGATTTTTGTGGCTGCACTGCCTCCGGCCCGGGCCGTGGCCCTGGACTGCCTGACCGCCTGCCTGCTGGAGGGCCGCGATCTCCAGGCCGCCCTGGATACGGCTCTCATGGCCGACCCGCTCTCGGACCGCGACGCCGGGCTCGTCACCGAGCTGGTCTACGGCTACTGCCGCCTCAAGGGCCGCGCCGATGCGCTTCTGGCGCGTTTTCTCGACCCCAAGCGCAGGCTGCCGGACGAGGCGCAGCTGGCGCTGGGCCTGGCCGCCTACGAGATCGTCCACCTGGACCGTGTGCCTGCCTATGCCAGCGTGAACTGGGCCGTGGACTGGGCCAAGGGCTACACCAAAGCGCACCTGTCCGGGCTGTTCAACGCGGTCCTGCGCCGCGTGGCGGACATCGCCCCGGCCGCGCGCACCATCACCCCGTACCGCGAGAACGCGAAGGACGAGGTCCAGGCCCTGTCGCGCTTCTACTCCTGTCCGGAGTGGATCGTGCGCCTGTGGTTGAACGAATATCCGCGCGAGGACGTGGCGCGCTACCTGAAGGCCCAGGCCCGGCCGCCTGCCGTGGGCCTGGCCGTGAACCCGCAGGCCCTGGACGGCGCTGCGGAGGCCGAGGCCCTCGCAACCCGCCTGGCCGCGCACCCGGCCTGCCTGGGACGCCAGGGCCTGGGCCTGGCCTTTGAGCCCGGCACCTCCCTTGCGGCCCTGGCCGCGGCCCTGACCCTGAGTACGCCGGAGTTGTCCGCCCTGTACCGGCAGGGCTTCGGCGCACGCGAGGCCTTGGCCCAGCTTGCCCCGGAGCGCTGGAAGACCCCGGTCTGGGACGCCTGCGCCGGACGCGGCGGCAAGACCCGGCTCTTGCTGGAGGCCGGGCTCGCCCCGGTGCTCGCCAGCGACATCCACCAGGGCAGGCTGGGGGCGCTCTCGCGCGAGCTGGCCCCGGCCATGGAGGACGGGCGGTTGTTCGTGTTCCGCGCCCGGGCCGACGAACCGGCGGAACTTCCCGGCCCGGCACGGCCCGGTAGCATCCTGCTCGACGCGCCCTGCACCGGGCTGGGCACGCTCTCGCGTCGGCCGGACATCAAGTGGAAGCGCACATCCGAGGACGCGGCCAAGCTCGCGGCCACCCAGGCGGCCATGCTGCGCCAGGGGTTTGCGGCGCTCGCCCCTGGCGGCACGCTCCACTACCTGACCTGCACCCTGAACCCGGACGAGAACCAGCTCCAGGTGGCCCGGTTCCTTGAGGCCGAGCCCGGCGCGCGCCTGTCCGCCACCTGGGCCACCGGGACCGAGGTGCCCACGGGCGAGTTCTTTTTTGCCGCCAGCCTGACCAAGGCCGACTGAGCGGCGGGAATCCCGGCCCCCTTTACAGGACGCGCCTGGGCAGGTACCCGGGAAAGTGGAGCAGCGGAAACCCATGCGCGCAAAACCGACGCCAGACACGACGCAACAACCTGCGCCGGAACATATTCCGGCCAGCGCGAGCGTCTTCAAGACGGCCTTTGAGGCCAATCTGGCGGTCATGTACCTGCTCGACCCCAGGACCGGGGCCATCCAGGACGCCAACGCGGCGGCCTGCGCCTTCTACGGCATCCCGCGCGAAGAGCTGGTGGGCCTGCCCATCGCGGCCCTGTCCACCCTGTCCCTGCGCCGAATCAAAAGCATCCTCGCGGGCATCCGCAAGAGCGGCGGCGGGCATGTCCTGAGCTGCCACCGTTTGAAGAGCGGGGAGACGCGCGACGTGGAGATCCACTCCACGCTCATCACCCTGCCCGGCGGGCGCGAAAGCGTGTTCATCATCGTCCACGACATCACGGCGCGCACCCGGGCCGAGCGCACCCTGCGCGAACGCGAGGGCCTGCTGCGGGCCATCCTGGACTCCGCCGGGGACGGCATCGGGTTCAAGGACAAGAACCACATCTACCGCGAGGCCAACCCGGCCTTCTGCCAGCTCCTGGGCCTGGCCTGCCGCGAGGTGCTGGGCCGCAAGAGCGGCGACTTTTTCGACCGCCGCCGCAACGCCCGGCATGTCGACAGCGACCAGTGGGTGATGCACGAGCGCGCCCCCGTGGTCTACGAGAGCCAGTTCGACAATGCCAGCGGCCAGCGGACCTTAAGCGTGCACAAGGCCCCGGTCCTGGACAGCCAGGGCGGCGTCCTGGGCGTGGTCTTCATCACCCACGACGTCACCGAGCAGCGCGCGGCCGAGGCTGCCCTGCGCGAACGCGAGGGCCTGCTCCGGGCCATGCTCCAGTCGGCCCAGGACAGCATCTACGTCACCGACGCACACGGGCTCCTGCGCGAGGCCAACCCGGCCCTGTGCGCACTGGTGGACAAGCCGTGCGAGGCGCTCCTCGGCCAGCCGCTGTCGAGCGTCTTTGAGCCCGGCGAGCTGCGCATCCAGCAGTCCACCAGCCAATTGGCCCTGGAGACCCAGGGGCCGGTGAACTTCATCCAGCGCATCAAGCGTCACGGCCGCGAGACCTGGGTCAGCGTGGTCAAGACCCCGGTCATCGACGACACGGGCCTGTGCCTCGGCCTGGTCAGCCTGGGCCGCGACATCACTGCCCAGAAGACCGCGGAGCTGGCCCTGCGCGAGAACGAGCGGCGCTACTCCGCCCTGGTGCACCAGTCCCCGGTGGGGGTCTTCGAGACCGACGCCAAGGGGCGGCTGACCTTTGCCAATGAGCGCATGCTGCGCCTGACCGGCAGGACCCTCCCGCAGCTCTTGGGCCTGGGCTGGCTTGAGGCTGTCCACCCGGAGGAGCGCGAGGAGTTCGGGCGCGGCTGGCACAAGGCCCTGGCTGGGCGGAGCGAGTTCTCGGCCGAGGTGCGCCTGCGC
>JANXYI010000273.1 GCA_025350085.1 Deltaproteobacteria bacterium | reverse complement strand
CACCTTCATGGTCGAGATGATGGAGACCGCGCGCATCCTGCGCCAGGCCACGCAGCGCAGCCTGGTCATCCTGGACGAGATCGGCCGCGGCACCAGCACCTTTGACGGCCTGGCCCTGGCCTGGGCCGTGGTCGAGGAGCTGTCCCGGCGCGGGCGCGGGGGCATCCGCACGCTCTTTGCCACGCACTACTTTGAGCTGACCTCGCTTGAGGGCCGCATCCCGGGCCTGCGCAACCTGAACATCGCGGTGCGCGAATGGAAGGGCGAGATCGTGTTCCTGCGCAAGCTGGTGCCTGGCCCGGCGGACAAGAGCTACGGCATCGAGGTGGCGCGGCTGGCCGGGGTGCCGCAAACCGTGGTCCAGCGCGCACGGGAAATCCTTGCGTCCCTCGAGGAAAAATCGCAAAATGAGCGTTCGGGCGCGTCCCAGGCCCTTTTGGCCCGGCAGAGCCTGCTCCCGGGCATGAGCCAGCCCGAACCCCAGCCACCGGAGCCGGAAAGCCCGGTGCTGGTGGAACTCCGGCGCCTCAATCTCGATGGGCTGACACCGCTGGCCGCCCTGACCCTGCTGCATGAATGGAAAAAGAGCGTGACCCCGCAATGACCAAGCACCAAGACCTGCCCGGTTGCCGTTTCGCGGCCCTGCTGCTGGGCGCCCTGCTGCTCTGCACTGCCTGCGGCAAGCGCGAGTGGCCCACGCCCGTGGCCAGCGAGGACAAGTTCCGCTGGCGCAGCGTGGAGGTCCAGCGCAACCAGGGTTGCGTCATCCTGAACTGCGAGCTCTCCGGCAACTGGCAGAACCTGGACACCGTGAACATCCTGCTCGAGCCCGTGGGCACAGCCCCGGGCGACGGCTGCGCGAGCTGCCCCTTCACCCCACGCAGCACGCTGATCTTCACCCCCGGCACCGCTGGGCTGCGCAAGGACATGAACCGCGTGGCCGTCACGGCCTGCGATCTCGACCCCAAAAAGACCTACCGCGTGCAGGTGGTGGGCTTCAGTGTCTTCCCCGGCATTTCCCCGGTGGCGAGCGAGCTTATGCTCAGCGCCCCGAAATAAATCCCCGTCACAGGAGCAACAGTCCCCCATGCACCATTTTGAGCACAGAAACGGCACCCTGTTTGCGGAAGGCGTGAGCGTGAAGGAACTGGCCGAGCGCTTCGGAACCCCGCTGTACGTCTACTCCACGGCCACGCTCACGCGCCATTTCCAGGCCTTTGACTCGGCCTTCGCGTCCATGGAGCATCTGACCTGCTATTCGGTCAAGGCCAACTCCAACCTGCACGTGCTGCGCCTGCTGGCCTCGCTCGGCGCGGGCATGGACATCGTGTCCGGCGGCGAGTTGTACCGCGCGCTGTTGGCCGGGGTCCCGGCCGAGAGGATCGTTTACTCCGGCGTGGGCAAGAAGCCTGCGGAGATCAGGCAGGCGCTGGACGCGGGCATCCTCATGTTCAACGTGGAATCCGTGCAGGAGCTCCTGCGCATCAACGAGGTGGCGCGCGACATGGGCAAAACCGCCCAGGTCAGCTTTCGCATCAACCCGGACGTGGACCCCAAGACCCACCCGTACATCTCCACAGGCCTGAAGAAGAACAAGTTCGGCCTGAACATCGACAACGCGCTGGAGGCCTATGCCCTGGCGCGCGACCTGCCCGCAGTGGAGCCCGTGGGCATCGACTGCCACATCGGCTCCCAGCTCACGACCATCGAGCCCTTCCTGGAGGCGCTGGACAAGCTGCTCATCTTCTACGACAAGCTCAAGGGCCTGAATCTCAACATCCGCTACCTGGACCTGGGCGGAGGCCTGGGCATCAACTACAACGAGGAGGAGCCCCCGCACCCGACAGAGTTCGGCGCGGCCCTGACCAAGGCCCTCGGCCACCTGCCGCTCAAGCTCATCCTTGAGCCCGGCCGGGTCATCGTGGGCAACGCAGGCATCCTGGTCACCGAGGTGCTGTACACCAAACAGACCCCGAGCAAGAACTTCGTCATCGTGGACGCAGCCATGAACGACCTGCTGCGGCCCTCATTGTACGGCTCCTTCCACCGCGTGGACGAGGTCGTGCCCCAGGGCCGCCCGGCCCAGGACGTGGACGTGGTCGGTCCCATCTGCGAGTCCGGCGACTTCCTGGCCAAGGACCGGCTTTTGCCCGAGGTGCGCCAGGGTGAGCGCCTGGCCGTCTACTCCGCCGGGGCCTACGGCTTCACCATGTCCTCCAACTACAACACCCGGCCCCGGGCCGCGGAGATCCTGGTGGACGGCGAACAGGCCATCGTGGCCCGCAGGCGCGAGACCTTCGAGTCCCTGGTGGCCCAGGAACTGTAGCCGGGGGGCCAGCCTGTCTGGCCCGCCTGCCCCACTCCCCCTTATGGCGCGCCTGAACTCCTACCACCTCCTGCCGGAACTCTGGCCCGGCCAGCCCGGTCAACAGGAGGGCGCGCGCGTGCTGCTCACCGGCCCGGAGGCCAGGCATTTGCTCGGCGTGCTGCGCGCCAAACCCGGCGACACGGTGCGGCTCTTCGACGGCCAGGGGCGCTGGGGCCTGTTCCAGCTTGTTGCGGTGACCGGCAAGGACCGCGCCGAGCTGGAGGCGCAGTCCCTGTTTGTAGAGCCCCGGCCCGCCTCGGGCCTGGTGCTGGCGCTGGGCTGGAACAAGTCCTCCCGCCGCGACTGGCTGCTGGAAAAGGCCGTGGAGCTGGACGCCCTGGGCCTCATCTTCTGGACCGCCGCGCGCAGCCAGGGCGAGCCGCCACCGGTGGCCAAGGATTCCTGGCGCGAGAAAAGCGTGCAGGCCGCCAAGCAGTGCGGCGCAACCTGGCTGCCGGAACTGGGCGTGCTGGCCGGGGGTGTGGAGGGGCTTGTGCGCGTTGCGGCAGAATACGACGGATGCTACATGCTTGATGAAGGCGCAACGCTTGACGCCCGGCCTGACCCGGCGAAGCTGGCTCACGGCCGCAACCTGATAGTCCTCGGTCCCGAAGGGGGCCTTGAACGCAGCGAGGCCGAACGCCTGGCCCGGGCCGAATTTCAGGCCCTGAGCCTGGGGCCGCGGCCGCTTCGGTGGGAGACCGCAGCCCTGTACTGCCTGGGCCTGGCCCACTTCGGCCGCACACGATATAGGGACTGACAAGGATTCGGAGACGCCATGCGCATCGAAATCACCGAAAAGCAGCCCCTGGCGGACAAGATCCGGCCCCAAGCTCTGTCCGAGTTCGTGGGCCAGAGCCATCTGCTGGAGCGCATCGCAGCCTTTGCCCAGGGCCCGCGCCTGCCGAGCCTGCTTTTTTTCGGCCCGCCGGGCTGCGGCAAGTCCACCCTGGCCATGCTCATGGCCAAGGCCGCGGGCAAGAAGTGGCTGCGCGTGAGCGCGCCCGAGGCTGGCCTAGCCACCCTGCGCAAGCGCCTGGAAGGGGTGGAGGTGCTCATCCTGGACGAGATCCACCGCTTCTCCAAGGCCCAGCAGGACTTCTTTTTGCCCATCCTTGAAAGCGGCGAGATCGTGCTGCTCGCCACCACCACCGAGAACCCGTCCTTTTCCATCACGCGCCA
>JANXYI010000271.1 GCA_025350085.1 Deltaproteobacteria bacterium | reverse complement strand
CCGCGGCCGACATCGGGGCCTATGGCCTGTCCGGCGTGCTGGCGCTTGTTGCATGCGGAGGGGCCTGCGGGGCCGTGCCCGGCCGCGGCTCCCGGTCCTGCGCCCTCGTTTCCGTTGCCGCGGCTGTCCTGATCCTGAGTTCAGGCTGGCTCCACCTGCGCGCCTACGGTGAGGACACGCCCCCGCGCACCGTGGCCGTGGTCCAGGGCAACGTTGACCAGAGCCTCAAGTGGGACCCGAGCTACCAGCAGGCCACGGTGGCCTTGTACGTGGACTTAAGCCGCAGAGTCCAGGCCACGGCCAACCCGGCGCTCATCGTCTGGCCCGAGACCTCCATGCCCTTCTATTTCCAGGACGACACCCCGCTGCGCCAGCCGGTGCTGGCCTTTGTCTCCAGCACCAACGCCTCCCTGCTCCTGGGCGCCCCGGCCTACGCCTATCAGCTCGGCGGCGCCTACACCCTGTTCAACCGGGCCTTTCTGCTGGGCGGTGCGGGCGTGGCCCCGGACTGGTACGACAAGGAGCACCTGGTGCCCTTTGGCGAGTACGTGCCCCTGCCAAGCTTCCTGCCGCTGGACAAGCTGGTCAACGGCGTGGGCGACTTCGTGCCTGGCCGCGACCAGAAATCCCTCAAAAACGGCGATCTGGCCCTGGGGGTGCTCGTCTGCTACGAGGCCATCTTCGCCGGGCTGGCCCAGGAGCGCGTGGCCCAGGGCGCGAACCTCATCGTGATCATCAGCAACGACGCCTGGTTCGGCGCCACGTCCGCGCCCCTGCAGCACCTGAACCTGACCGCGCTCAGGGCCATCGAGCAGGGCCGCTGGATCGTGCGCAGCACCAACACCGGCCTCTCGGCCTTCATCGACCCGCTGGGGCGCATCCACCGCGCCGGGCCGCAGTTCGAGGCGCTAGCGGCGGCCTGGCAGGTGCACCCCCGCACCCGGACCACCCTGTTCCACCGTTTGTACACCCCGCTGCTCGTCCTGACCGGCCTGCTGGCCGCACTGTTCGCGGTCCTGCTCTACCGCGGCGGCAAGACATCTATGCACAGCACCTCAACGACCTGAAAACGGGACATAGCCCCATGCTGCAATACGCCGATCTCAAGACCCAGGGCCAGGCCCTGCTGGAACAGTACCACACCCTCTGGGGGCGCCTTTGACTACGCCGAGTCCAAGGAGCGCCTGCGCGAGATCGGGGACCAGCTGGCCAGGCCCGGCGCCTGGGACCGGCCCGAGCTCCTGACCCCGGTGCTGCGCGAGAAGAGCGCGCTGGAGTTTCGCCTGGCCATGTATGACGGCCTGTCCCAGGCCAAATCCGACGTGGACGACTGGCTGGTGATGGCCCAGGAGGAGATCTCCAGGGAGGGCCAGGACCAGGGCCAGGACGCCCTGGAGGCTTTAGCCGAGTACCTGGGCATCTTCCAGCAGCGCCTGGACGAGACCGAGCTGTCCATCCTGCTTTCCGGCCCGGACGACGACACCGCGGCCATCCTGGAGATCCACCCGGGCGCTGGCGGCGTGGACGCCCAGGACTGGGCCGAGATGCTCCTGCGCATGTACCTGCGCTGGGCCGAGTCCCGCGGTTTCCAGGTGGTGGAGCTGGACCGGCTGTTTGGTGAGGAGGCGGGCATCAAGAGCGTGACCCTGCAAATCACCGGGCCCTACGCCTACGGCCAGCTCAAGGGCGAGGCGGGCATCCACCGGCTGATCCGCATCTCGCCCTTTGACGCCTCGGGCCGCAGGCACACGGCCTTTGCCTCGGTGGACGTGTACCCGGACATCGACACGAACATCGAGATCGACGTGCGCGAGGAAGACCTGCGCATCGACGTGTTCCGCGCCAGCGGCCCCGGCGGCCAGCACGTGAACCGCACCAACTCCGCGGTGCGCATCACCCACCTGCCCTCGAACATCGTGGTCCAGTGCCAGAACGAGAAGTCCCAGCTCAAGAACAAGCAGCACGCCATGAAGGTCCTCAAGGCCCGGCTGTACGAGCTGGAGATCAAGGCGCTGGAGGCCGGCAAGAAGGCCGACTATGCCAGCAAGGACGCCATCGCCTTTGGCAGCCAGATCCGCACCTACACCTTGCAGCCCTACCGGCTGGTCAAGGACCACCGCTCCGGGGCCGAGGACGGCAACGTGGACGCCGTGCTCGACGGACGGCTGGACACCTTCCTGCGCGCAACCCTTTTGTACAGCCATGCCGAAAAGAAATCCGCATAAGGCCGCGGCCGCGCCGCTCGTGGACGAGCTCCGCAGCATCGACAGCTTCGGCAACGGAAACGAGGGCGCAGGACCGGGAGCCGCGGCCGGGCACGGCCCCGCAGGCCCCTCCGCATGCAACAAGCGCCAGCACGCCGGACAGGCCATAGGCCCCGATGTCGGCCGCGGGCAGCACCACGATGGTCCAGGGTACAAAGGCGGCGCTGAGTGTGAGCCAGGGGAAGCCGGTGAGCAGGGTGGCCACGGCCAGCTCCATGAGCGTCCAGGTCAGGCCGAGGAAAAACAGGCCGGTCAGCGGACCCAGGCGCCGGGAGCCCAGGTGCGCGGCCAGCCCGAACAGGCCGAAGTATGCGCCCATGGCCAGGCTGAGCAGCACGGGCACGGGCGCTGCGAGTAGCCAGTGCACCCCGCCGAAGTGCTCCACAGGCCAGAAGACCCAGTACAGGCAGCCCAGGCAGGCCAGGGAACCGGCCAGCCAGGCCTGTTTGAAGGCGTCGCGCCAGCTCGCAGCGCCCTGGCCCAGGACCATGAGCCCGGCAGGCAGGAGCAGGGCGGCCAGCGGCAGCTGCACGAGCGGATTGGCGTGGCCGAGCCAGGTGCCGATTGCCGTGGCCAGGATGAAGAAATGGCGCGGCTGCACGGGCCTACTCGGCGCGCTCCACGCGCAGGGTCTCGATGTGTTTGGGGTCGGCCTCGTGCACATGGAAGCGCCACAGGCCGAGCACAAAGCTCTCGCCCTGGGTCGGGATGCGCCCGGCGAGTTCGCTGATGAGCCCGCCGATGCTCTCCACCTGCTCCGAGTCCAGTTCCAGGCCGAAGCGTTCGTTGATGTCATCCAGCGTGAGCCGCCCGGACACGAGCTGGCTGCCGTCGGGCAGCACCTGCACGTCCTCGGGCCGCATGGCGTCGTGCTCGTCGCCGATCTCGCCCACGATCTCCTCGAGCACGTTCTCCAGGGTCACCATGCCCGCGGTGCCGCCGTACTCGTCGGTGACGATGACCAGGTGGCTCTTGCGGGTCTGCATGTCGTGCAGCAGGTTCTTCAGGTTGGCCGTCTCGGGTACGTAATAGGTGGGCCGGATGAGGCTCAAGATATCCGGGTGCTCTGCCAGCGGCAGCAGCAGCGGGCCCACGATGTCCTTGGCGTGGAGCACGCCCACGATGTGGTCGCGGTTCTCGCGGTACACCGGGATGCGCGAATGCCCGTGCTGGACGATGAGCTCCGCGGCCTCGGTCAGCGTGCTGGAGAGCTCGATGCTGACCATGTCCGGCCGGGGCACCATGACCTCGCTGGCGGTCTTGTCCTCCAGCTCCAGGACGTTGGTCAGGATGCGGATGTCCTCCAGCGGGATGTCGCCCTCATCCAGGGCCTCGCGCAGGCATTCTTCCAGCGGGGTGTCGTGTTTGCGGAAAAGCTTGCGGATGGCCGAAAGTATGGTGCCTGTTGAGCCGTCGTCCAAGATGTCTGCTCCTGCGGAAGGGGGGCCTGGACCGTCCAGGTGTCAGGTCCATTGATCCGCTGCTGAATGTCTCCATAAAATCTAAAGATATTTCGCACCTGGGGCAATGTCAAGGTTGAGCCGGACCCCGGCCCAGCAGGCCGAGCTTGCGCAGATGGATCTCCAGGCAGCTGACCGCGGCCGGGGTGAGCCCTGAGATGCGACCGGCCTGGCCCAAACTGGCCGGACGGATGCGGGTGAGCTTTTCCACGGCCTCGTGCGTGAGGCCCGAGACCTGCGTAAAGTCCAGGTCCGGCGGCAGCGCGGTCCCTTCCAGGCCCTGGCTGCGCGCCACGACCTCGCTCTCGCGCAGGAGGTAGCTGGCATAGCGGATGCGCGTCTCGGCCTCCTCCAGCACCACGGGGTCGACCTCTGAGAGCTGCGGCCAGAAGGGCGCCAGATCCAGGATGTTGACCCCTTGCTGGCGCAGGAGCGCGGCCAGGGGCACGGCCTTGCCCGGGCTGGTGACGCCGATTCCGGCCAGCAGCTCGCGCGTGGGCGCGTCGGGCCGCACGTGGATGGCTTCAAAGGCCGCCAGCACAGTGGCCAGGCCCGTCTGCTTGGCCTGGAACAGGGCGAACCGCTGGTCGTCCACCAGACCCAGCTCGCGGCCGAGAGGGGTCAGGCGTTCGTCGGCATTGCCCTCGCGCAGCAAGAGCCGGTGCTCGGCCCTGGAGGTGAACATGCGGTAGGGCTCCAGCGTGCCGCGCGTGACCAGGTCGTCCACGAGCACACCGATGTAGGCCTGGTCGCGCCGCAGGATGAACGGCGGCAGCCCGCGCAGCGCGCAGAACACGTTGAGCGCGGCCAGCAAGCCCTGGGCAGCGGCCTCCTCATAGCCCGAGGTGCCGTTGATCTGGCCTGCCAGGTAAAGGCCGTGGACCTGCTTGGTTTCCAGGCTGGGCTTGAGCTGGGTGGGCGGCACAAAGTCGTACTCCACGGCATAGCCTGGCCGCATGATCTCCACGTTTTCAAAGCCAGGGATCTTGCGTAAAAATCGCAATTGGTCGTCTTCAGGCAGGGAAGTGGAGAGGCCGTTCAAATAGAGCTCAGAGGTCCGCAGCCCTTCAGGCTCCAAAATGATCTGGTGAAAG
>JANXYI010000231.1 GCA_025350085.1 Deltaproteobacteria bacterium | reverse complement strand
GCCTGGGCGTCACCTACGCATTCTAAAGGCAACCGCATAGAGAACACCTGAGTCCATTCTGGGGCCGGAGCGCAAGCTCCGGCCCCTCTTTTTTGCAGTCATATTTTTTGAACTTTTGACAATTCCCCCCTTGATTTTCCTTGGCGTTTCTCGTAGTAAGCGTTTACTTACATGGTGCCAAGCACCTGATTCAAAGAAGGAAGGGGTAGTTGCATGAAAAAAATGGGGGTTCTCGGAGTTGTTGTCATTCTCCTGTTGGCCCTGTCCGGCATGGCCAATGCCGTGGAGCTCAAGGCCAGGGGCTATTGGTGGATGGAAGCCGTGTCGCGCAGCAAGTGGAGCTTCGTCGGCGATCAAGAGGTTAACAACTTCTCCATCGAAGAAAAGCTGCGCACCCAGTTCCAGATCATTGCCAACGAGAATCTGCGCGGCGTGCTCGACACCCAGATCGGCACCAACAACTGGGGCAATGGCCTCTACGGCATCGGCGCCGGCCGCACCCCGAACGTCACCACCGGCACCTCCGGCGCCAACATCGCGGGCGACAGCAACATCATGCTGCGCCAGGGCTACGTCGAGTACCTGTGGCCCGGCACGAAGATGAATTTCAAGGTCGGCTTCCAGACCCTGACCCTGCCCGCGGCCTTTGGCGGCGGCAGCGCCATCATGGACGACCAGGTCGCGGCCGCGGTCTTCAGCGCGCCCATCGGCGAGAACATCGCCATCCTGGCCGGGTACGCCCGCCCGTATGATTCGAACGCCTATGGTGCGGCCACGACCCTGCCCGGCCACGGCACCAGCACCGACGTGCTTTTCGCCGCCCTGCCCGTTACCTTCAAGGGCGGGAACGTCACCCCGTTCGCGGCCTATGTGAACTCCGGCTACCAGACCTCCTCGGCGGGCAACGGCGCAACCTCCCTGCGCGGCTTCACCGGTCCCAACGCCACCACCAGCGAAGGCCTGCACGGCTACTGGGGCGGCGTCGCCGCCACGGTCACCGCCCTGGACAACTTCAAGGGCATGGCGGACTTCAACTACGGCAACGTGGCCTACAATAACAACAACGTCTCCGCTGGCCGCCGGGGCTTCCTGTTCGACGCTGCCATAGACTACACGGCCATGAGCCTGATGACCCCGGAACTCTTCTTCGCCTACTCCTCGGGTGAAAACGGCAACAGCTCCAAGGGCGGCGTGTCCGAGCGCATGCCTGTGGTCGCCACGCCCCAGAACTGGAAGATCGGCTCCTTCTTCTTCGGCGAGCGCCTGGAACTGGCCGGGTTCATCCCCACCGCAGGCTACACCAGCACCACCCTGGGCTACTGGGCCGCGGGCATTTCGCTCAAGGACATCGCCCTCGTCGACAAGCTGAAGCACGACTTCAACCTGCTGTATGCCAAGGGCACCAACAGCAAGGACTACATCAAGGAACTGAACAATGGTGGTGTCAGCAACGTGCGCAACGCCAACTACGGCGGCTTCCTGACCACCAAGGATTCCCTGTGGGAAGTGGACTTCAACAGCCGCTACAGCATCTATGACGAGCTGCAGGTCCTGCTGTACCTCGGATACATCAAGGCCGACTTCGACAAGAGCGTCTGGGGCGCCTCCAGCCTCACCAACGCCGCCCAGATCCAGCAGACCGGGAGCAAGGACGCCTACAAAATCGGCCTGGGCATCAACTACTTCTTCTAGCCCGCCAAGCCGTCACGACTGCCAGGGGCCGGAACGAGAGTTCCGGCCCCTTCTTGTTGATCCATCCGGAACGCGAGTGTCGGCCACCCTGGCGTCCGGGTCTGACCTCGACTTTTAAGCGCCCCTGGGATAGTTTCACACGGCAGAACAGAGGATCATCCCCAACACTCCACGCCCCAGAGGTTACCGCATGCCCTGCCGCCTTGTCCGCGTCCCCCAAGAGATGGATACCCCAAGTCTGCTGTCCTGGCTGAAGGAACGCAAGGACCCTGGCCTGGACGTCACCGGCACCGTGCGCAGCATCCTGGACGAGGTGCGCCGTCACGGCGACCAGGCCCTGCGCCGCTACACCCGCCGCTTCGACGCGCCCAGCCTGCCCGCGCGCATGGCAGTAAACGCCAAGGACATCAAGGCGGCGCTTGGAGCCGTGCCAGCGGACGATTTGGCCATCCTGCGCGAGGCCATCGCCAACGTGCGCGACTTCCACGCGCGCCAGGCCGAGCAGTCCTGGTTCACCACCGCCCCCGACGGCAGCATGCTCGGCCAGATGGTGCGCCCGGTGGACCGCGTGGGCCTGTACGTGCCCGGCGGCCAGGGCGGCGAGACCCCGCTCATCTCCAGCCTGATCATGAACGCCGTGCCCGCCCAGGTGGCCGGGGTCACGGACATCGCCGTGGTCTCGCCCCCGCGCAAGGACTCGAGCCTGAACCCGCACATCCTGGCCACCGCGGCCCTGCTCGGCCTGACCGAGATCCACCGCGCGGGCAGCGCCTGGGCCATCGCTGCCCTGG